>NZ_JAIJHU010000051.1:0-22971 GCF_022723415.1 Barnesiella sp.
TTTAAATTTATTCCGAGACAGATTGAGACCTATGTTGAAGCAGATTGGAGTCCGAGATATGCAGTCAATAGCGGGCTATTGACAAAAATCAAGGGATTCTAGATTCGAGACAGGGGCGCAATATGGCCGGAACATACCTGCTTGCAATGATAATATTATTTCTCTATAAATTTAAAACAGCTTCTAAATATATCGTTCTGTAACAATGACCGATATAACGATGGGACGGTTTACGACGAAATATAAAATTTCTGATTTCGCCGAGTCGGGATATGCGATTTTACTCGGCTCCCATCAAGCAGCGATCGTGTTGCAGGTCGTTGATGATTTCAAAAATAAGTTGCAATACCTGTGGTATGGCTTTTCTTGCTTCGGGCGATAGTTGCATGCCTAAGTGATGACAGTTGCGCACACTGATGGCAAGTAGTTCGATACGGGGTGCTTGTCCGAGTAATAGCATGGCGTCTATCATTTCTTTCAATCCTATTTCGTGTGCACTTAGCAGGGGCGGATAGTCTTTGGAATATTGGGGCGATAATCGCCGAATCGTCCCGACTGGGTTGTTGTCGAGTGCTGCGTCTACGAGAATAAGTTGCCGGTAACTTTGCAATGTTTCCAACAGGGCAAGGCCACCGGTTCCACCGTCTAGCACGTCCACACCTTGTGGTATCTCCATCTCGCTTAGAGCATTGACTACGTGTATTCCTATACCCTCGTCGTTGAGTACGAGGTTTCCTATTCCCAAAACGAGTATCTTATCGGGTGTAGGATTATTTTTCGGTTGTTTCGTTTGCGATTCCATCTTTTTGTTTTTGAAGTTGTTGTTGCTGTTTTTGTTCGGTCTCGTACTCTTCCGCCAAATCCTCCCGAACGAATTTCCAGCCTCCTATGATCGAGGAGGCTATTCCGTTTCGTTCGATATAGTCGTGGTAAAATACCAGATATATGTGGGCAATCGTAAAGAGAATGAATGCCCACATGGCGATATGATGTATTTGCCTTACGACGAAGAACCCTCCGCATTTGAGTAATACCCAAGTGAAAAAGGGTTCCATAACATTGTTGGTGGACACGCAGAACATGGCTAGTCCTGTGACGGTTTGGATAATGAATAGGACGAAGACCCCGAAGTATGTAAAGGCGGCCAAGCTATTGTGTCCTATGTCATAGACCGGTTTCGGCGACAACAACAATACATCGACTTTGGTGGTATCGAAAATACTCCTCCACTGTTTTCGGGTGAGGGGGAGGTAATTGTTCCATCGGGCGAACGAGTTACCGGCGAAAGCCCAATATAGGCGAACAATAAAGTTGAGAATGAAAACAAATGCGGCAGCGAAATGGATAAACCGTACCCAACCGAACCAATAGTTAGCTTCGGGTGGAGTGGCATGTTGTATAGCGGGTGGGTTGCCGATAATGTATCCGGTAACGCATAGTGCGACGATAGCTGTTGCGTTGACCCAATGGAATATGCGTACGGGGAGTTCCCACACGTAGACTTCACGTAAAGATTTTTTCCGGCTTATCATATATTCAACTGCTTGGGGTTTATATTATAACATTTCACATCGGTGTATGTGTTCACCGTTTTCGTCATATAGATGTACGGCACATGCCATACAGGGGTCGAACGAGTGTATGGTGCGTATGATTTCGAGCGGCAGTCGGGGATCGATGACCGGAGTCCCGATAAGGGAGGCCTCGAAAGCCGAATGTTGTCCTTTGGTGTCGCGAGGAGAGGCATTCCATGTAGTAGGAACGACCATTTGGTAATTGAAGACTTTTTTATCTTTAATGCCTACATAGTGGGCCAGTGCACCCCTCGGGGCTTCGGTGAGTCCTACACCTTGCGCTGCTTCCGGCCAAGTGTCGGGTTCCCATTTTATACCGTTGAACATACGGTAGTCTCCGTTCTTTATGTTTTGCAGTAAAGCCGTGTAAAACTCGGTTTGCCAGTCTGCCAATAAATTTGCTTCGATAGCTCGTGCCAAAGTACGCCCGGCTGTGGAGTACATCGCTTCGTAGGGGACATTCAGTTGCTTCAAACACCGTTGTGTGATTTCTTTATAGGCTTCGTTGCCCGATGCATGTCCTACGATATTACGGGCCAATGGCCCTGTTTCCATAGGCATACCTTTGTATCGGGGAGTTTTGATCCAACTGTAAGGCTGGTCTCTATCGAGGTATTCATAGGGTGGCGTAGCACCCGTGTAGTTCAGATGAGTTTCGCCGACCGACGGGTGAAGCCCCACATCTTTGCCTTGCGTATAGGAATACCACGAATTGTTGACAAATTCCAACAGCCCGTCCATAGCCCAGGGATCGAATTCGACGACTTTTGATAAGTCGCGACCGACGACAATACCCCTCGGACTTTTATAGGTCGACAGTTCCCCGTAGTTACCCATAGGGTAATCTCCATAGGCGATATAATTATGCAGCCCTCCGCCTATTTTCGTCCATTCGGGGTAATAGGAAAGTATGGCCAGAACATCTGGAAGGTAGACTTGGCGGACGAAGGTCTGCGTACGTTCAATGATTTGAGCGACATAATTCAACCGTTCCATGTTGAGGGCGTTGGGATCGTTTATGTTGACGGCGCAGGCCATACCCCCGACCAAGAAATTGGGGTGGGGATTTTTCCCTCCGAAAATGGTTTGGACTTTGACGATTTCTTTTTGGACTTCGAGCGCTTCGAGATAATGAGCCAAAGCCACGAGATTCACTTCCGGCGGAAGTTTATAGGCCGGGTGTCCCCAATATCCGTTGGAAAAAATACTGAATTTGCTGGTCTCTATGAACGTGCGTATTTTCTTTTGTATTTCGACAAAATAACCGATGGAGTTTTTAGGCCATTCCGATAGGCTTTGCGCCACTTCGGCTGCCTTTCTGGGGTCGGCATTCAAGGCCGACATGACATCGACCCAGTCGAGAGCCTGTAATTGATAGAAGTGTGTAACGTGATCTTGTATGGTTACGGCCGATTGCATGAGGTTTCTCACCTGCTCGGCATTCGGCGGAATGACGATGTGTAGCGCATCTTCGACTGCCCTGACAGAACAGAGCGAATGTATGGAGGTACAGACTCCGCATACTCGGCCTACGTATGCCCAAACGTCGCGAGGATCGCGGTCTTTGACAATGATCTCGATTCCCCGTATCATCGTCCCGGTACTGAAAGCATCGGTGATGACACCGTTTTCTATATCGGCTTCCATGCGGAGGTGGCCCTCGATTCTCGTAATAGGGTCTACAACAATTCGTTTAGTCATAATTCGAATTTTTATCGGTTATCTTTATCTTTTTCCAGTTTATGAGCTTTTTGGTCGAGTCTTTTTTCTTCCCGTTCGATTTGATGTTCTTCTACGGCGAATTCTTCTTTATTGATATCGTCGTTGTCCATCTGATTTTTAATGAGTTTTCTTTTTTGTATGTTTGTCACGATGGCGTGTGCGGTTACTCCCGCAGCGGCTACGGCTGTCAGTCCCAGTCCTATTTGGTCGGCCGTCGCTTCGATGCCGAATCCTTTGATGCCGGGGAGGTGATGGTACATGGGTTCTGCGTCCCAGAATCCGGGTTCGGCGCATCCAATGCACCCGTGCCCCGATTGTATGGGGTAACTGACCCCTTCGTTCCATTTGATGACTGCGCACGAATTGAATGTATTCGGTCCTTTGCAACCCATTTTATATAGGCAGTATCCTTTTTTCGCATTTTCATCGTCGAAGGCTTCGACAAACAGTCCGGCATCGTAGGCGGGACGGCGATAACAAGTATCGTGGATACGCCGTCCGTAGAAAGAGACGGGTCTGCCCATATTATCCAATTCGGGTAACCGGTCGAAAGTCAATATGTAAGTGATAACTCCGGCCATGACGTCGGCGATAGGAGGGCAGCCCTGAACGTTAATGACCGGTTTACCAGAGATAATTTTATGTACGGGTTTCGTATCTGTCGGGTTTGGGTAAGCTCCTTGTATGCAACCGGAGGACGCGCAATTTCCCCATGCGATAATAGCACTCGCTCCGTGGGCAGCCTCGTCGAATACCTGTTTAGCGGAATGTCCGGCAATAGTGCAGTATCCCGGATTTCCCAGTGGAATCGAACCCTCCACAATCATGATGTATTTGCCCCAATTCTCTTTCATAGAACGGGTTCGGACTTCTTCTGCTTGGAAACCGCTGGCTGCCATGAGCGTGTCGGAATAGTCGAGAGAAATCATTTCAAGCAAAATTTGTCCGACAAGCGGGTGAGACGACCGTAGGAATGATTCGCTGCAACAAGTACACTCTTGAAAGTGAAACCAAAGAACCGGCTTGCGGGGTTTGGTTTGAAGTGCGTTGACAACTTGGGCTATACCGGTTTGGTGAAGGCCCAACATAGCTCCCATGATACCGCAGAATTTAAGGAATTGCCGACGGGTGTATCCTTTGGCTTTCAGCTCCTGATAGAAAGTTTGTTCTTTTTCCATTGTTTTCTTCCGATTTATGGTTTCAGCAAATGCGCGGTAATTGTTCTCCGCTCAGCATATCGAGAATCCGTGTTTGTCCTAAGGATAGTTTTAGAATTACTTCTGGGTGTCTGTCTTCGGTTACATGTCCTATTATCCGTGCGTTTTTCCCATGTATGTCACTTCGAATGATTTGTAGAGCCCGTTCGGCATACTCGTCCGGTAAAAAGACAAGCATGATTCCTTCGTTGGCGACATACAGAGGGTCTAAGCCTAACAGGTCGCATGCGGCGTTGACCGACGAGCTGATGGGTAATTCGTTCTCGTCTATGGCGATGGTTACGTTCGCACCCTCGGCTATTTCGTTTAGCGTGCTCGATAATCCCCCGCGTGTGGGATCCCGTAGTATATGTACATCGGGAACTCCGGCCAGTAGATTAGAGACGATTTGGGTGAGTGCCGCCGTATCGCTTTGGATAGAGGTCTCGAAACCTAAACTGTCTCGTGTGGAGAGAATACAGATTCCGTGATTCCCGATATCGCCGGTGACGATTACGGCATCTCCTTTCTTGATGCGGTGAAGTCCTATATCGATATTTTCGGGGACGATCCCGACTCCGGTCGTGTTGATGAAAATCTTGTCGCATTTGCCGTGTTCGACGACTTTGGTGTCTCCGGTGACGATAGAGACACCGGCTTTCCCGGCCGCTTTTCGCATGGTTTGTACGATCTGTTTCAATGTCTCTATGGGTAAGCCTTCTTCTAATATAAATCCTGCCGATAAATAGAGAGGAGTGGCTCCGCAACACAGTAAATCGTTTACGGTCCCGTTTATAGCCAAGTCTCCGATGTTTCCCCCGGGAAAGAACAATGGGTCTACGACGAACGAGTCGGTTGTGATAGCTATTCGGGCGGAAGGCAAATTCAATGTCGCTCCGTCATGAGCTTGTTCGAGCCATTTGTTTTGAAAGGCCGGATAGAAAATCTTTTCGATAAGACGGCTTGTCATTCGTCCTCCGCCGCCGTGGGCCATGACGATTCGGTCGTATTTTTGTGTCGGTGTGGGACAGTCGGGTAAATTCATATTTCGTTTTTTAGTTAGTTCTGTAACGATAAAAAGCAGAGCAAGCTCCTTCCGACGATACCATAGATGCCCCTAACGGGGTATCGGGGGTACAACGGTTGCCGAACAAGGGACACTTTTCGGGAGATATTTTCCCCTTCATGATTTCTCCTGCCCGACATGCGGAGGCTTGAATGCCCGGTTTTACTTTGCATAAAAAACGATTTCGAGCTTCGTATTGTTCATATTCGGGGCGTAGTCTCAATCCGCTGACGGGTATCTTTCCCAATCCCCTCCAATAGGCGTCATAGGGTGTGAAGAAACGCTCTGTCTTTTGTCGGGCCATTCTGTTCCCTTGTGTAGGTACGGCTCTTCGGTAAGCGTTTATGGTACGGTCGATGCCTTGTGCTTTCAACCGTATAACTTGATAAATGCCATATAATAAGTCGGCCGGTTCGAATCCGGTTACAGCGATGGGCAATTTCAATTTTTCGGCCAAGGCATCGTACTCTCGGAGCCCGGTAATCGAGCATACGTGTCCGGCTGCCAACAGTCCGTCTATTTTACATTCGGGGTCTTGGGCTAAAAACGATATGGCGGCGGGTATGGTGAACAAGGAGGTCAGCAAGGATAGATTGGTTATTTTTCGGGAGACGATTTCTTGCAACAACAAAGTGTATAGGGGTGTGGTCGTCTCGAATCCTATGGCGAAGAAGACGACTTGTTTTTCGGGATTTTCACTGGCTATCCGTAACGTATCGAGAGGAGAATAGACAATACGTATATCTTTTCCTTCGGCTTTGAGTTGTTGTAAACTTCCTTTTGTCCCGGGCACACGTACCATGTCTCCGAAGGTACAGAATATGGTTTGGGGATTCCGAGCTATTTCGATAGCTTGCGATATGGTATCTTCATGGGTGACGCATACCGGGCATCCCGGCCCGTGAATCATTTGTACCGTGTCGGGGAGTAATTCTTCGATTCGATACCGGGACAGGGCATAGGTTTGTCCCCCGCATACTTCCATGATTCGTATCGGGAACGTAGCTATTTGTCGGATTGCTTGGAGTAATGTCGTAAGATTACCGTTATCCCTGAATTGTTTTTCATACCACATGGTTGTCGGGATTAAGGTTATCTGCGAGGATCTTGAAATCCTCCAATGTAGCTTCTGCTTCTTCACTATCGAGACGGGTTATCGCCATGCCGGCGTGAGCCAAGATGAAATCGCCGGGCTCCGCGTCGACATATTGTATGCAGATGGATTTATGTATACCGCCGAAATCGACTGTCGCCATACGCAGGGAACAGGAAGTATCTATATCGAGAATTTTTCCGGGAATAGCTAAGCACATAGTTTGAGTAATAGTTTTGGTACGGATAATGAACAACTTTTACAATTGTATTGTTTAGAAAGAAATCTGAAAAAACTTTTGCAGATGAATCAATATCACATACATGTCAGAGGTCTTGTGCAAGGAGTAGGATTCCGTCCTTATGTATACCGCTTGGCTAATGAGATGGGATTACGTGGGTACGTGGATAATAGTAATGACGGAGTTCTTATCGTGTTGCAATCTACCTGTATTCAAAAGGAGAAATTCTTGAAGGCTTTGATAAAATCGGTTCCGGAGGTCGCTTCTATCGAACATATAGAAACAGTACAATGCCGTGTCTCGAAAAAATATGAAAGTTTCGATATTGCTCCCAGCCGTAGTTCTGGCGACGAAATCACACGTATAAGCCCCGATATAGCTATTTGCTCCGATTGTTTGAAAGACCGGAAACACCAGTTGCATCGCATGGGGTATCCCTTTATCAATTGTACGCATTGCGGGCCTCGTTTTTCCATTATCGAAAAATTACCTTACGATAGAGCCGTTACGACTATGAGCTCTTTTGGTATGTGCGATACGTGTCGGGAGGAGTATGCCGATGTAAATGATCGCCGTTTCCATGCACAACCCATCGCTTGTAACGAATGTGGCCCGCATTATACGCTGCGGGATTCCGAAGGGAATGAGGATACGGTTTATATCCGTATAGTTTCGCGAATATCCGATGTATTGTCGAATGGAGGTGTCGTCGCTTTGAAAAGTTTGGGCGGTTACAACCTCATCTGCGATGCCGATAATGAGCAGGCTGTCGCCCGAATACGGGAGTTGAAAGGTCGTTATGCCAAGCCTTTGGCTGTCATGTATCGGGACGAACGGGAGGTAATGGTCGATTTGAATCTTTCCGATGAGGAGCGAAAAGCGTTGAACTCGTGGAGGCGGCCTATCGTGCTGGCGGAGGAGAAAGTGCATAATGCGCCGTGGCTGAATGAGGGATATCGGTCTTTGGGAGTTCTATTACCTTATATGGCGATACATTATGATTTGTTTACAGAAGCTCCCGAATTGAGACGAATCGTGGTAACCAGTGGGAATATGGGGGGACGTCCTATCGTCATAGCAGATGAGGAGGCTCATGATTTGTTTGATTCCAAAGTCGATTCGGTCGTTTCGTACAATCGGGATATTTACAACCGGGTCGATGATTCTGTCGTACAGGAATATGACGGAGTTTGTCGTCCCATACGAAGGTCGCGGGGATATACTCCCGAACCATTACGCAACGTGCAGGCTACCGAAGGAATATTGGCTGTCGGGGCCGAACAGGTTTCCTGCTTTGCGATAGGGAAAAAAGAAGATATTTTATTGGGTCAACATATAGGCGAGTTGTCTTGCCGGGAAAACCTTTCTTTTTTTGAAGAATCGATTTCTCATTTTTCTCGAATGTTTCGATTCGAACCGAGGTGTGTGGTCTGTGACTTGCATCCCGACTATTTCGCTACGGCATGGGGTGAACGATATGCAGTCGAGAGGCATATACCTGTGTATCGGGTACAACATCACCATGCCCATGCCGTAGCTGTAATGGCCGAATATGCGCTCACCGGCGATGTATTGGCGTTATGTCTCGACGGAACCGGTTATGGCGATGATTGCACGATTTGGGGCGGAGAACTGATCCGGTGCTCTCGTACGGAATATAGGCGGTTATCGCACCATCTTTATTTGCCGATGCCGGGAGGCGATATTGCCGCTCGTGAACCGTGGAGAATGGCCGTATCGCTGTTGTACTCGTTGTATGGAGAGAATATGCCTTTACCCGACAATTTCGTAAAACGGGTAGGAGAGGACCGTATTAAATTGGTGAGTCGTATGATTGCCCGTCGTATCAATACTCCGTTAAGTTCCGGGGCAGGCCGGCTGTTCGATGCAGTCGCTTCTCTATTGGGTATAGCGGATTTCAATCGATATCGATCGGAAGCTCCTCAAAAGTTGGAACAGGTAGCCGACCGTTCTATCTTGAAAATTTATCCTTTCGACAAAGATAATCCTCTCGATTTTTCGTGGTTGGTGAAGGCTGTTTTGAACGATTTACAGAAAGGAGTTCCCCGCTCTGAGATAGCTTCGGCTTTTCATCGAACCTATGCGGCTATGTGGTGCGTTGAATTGGCGAAACAGGCTGTCCGGCAAAAGTTGTCGAGAGTCGTCCTGTGCGGGGGTGTTTTCCAAAATAAGTTGTTGGTCGATATTTTGATGCCCATGTTGAGACAGTTGGGGTTACAACCCTATTTGCCTGCTTCCGTCCCTTGTAACGATGCCGGTATTGCCGTGGGACAAATGGCCGTAACAGCTGCATGGATAGAACAATCGATGAACCATAATGATAAGAGGCATGCACGAGTTGTCGTTGGCTTGTAGCGTGGTGGAGCTGGTGGAAAAAGAGCTGGCACTACATGGTGGTGGTTCGGTTCGATGCATCGAGATAACTATTGGCGATTTATCGGGTGTGGATAATGATGCTTTTTTATTTTCATTGAATATGGTTTTGGAGAGAAGTGCGTTTGCCGGTGCTCGGGTAATGGTCGATCGGGTGAAACCGTTGGCGGTTTGCGGTGTTTGCGGTGAGTCGTTTTCACCGGTTTCGTTATATGCCTCGTGCCCGAAATGCGGAAGCTATAAAACACGGTTGGTTTCGGGACAAGAGTTTCGTCTTACCTCACTGATTGTAGAAACAGATAAGTAATAATATTAAAATTAAAAAGATATGTGTACGACTTGCGGTTGTGGCCATCAGGAGATGAGCCATGAAGAAATGCATCGTCTGGGAATTGCTCACGGACATGGGAAAACGGTTGATATTGCCGTAGAACAAGATATTTTAAGTGAGAATAATAGGATTGCCGGGCAGAATAGAAATATATGGAATACAACAGGTTGTTGGGCGATAAATTTGGTTAGTTCGCCGGGATCGGGTAAAACGACTTTACTCGAAAGCACTATTAAACGGCTGGGTGGAAGAGATTTTCATAAGATTGCCGTAATAGAGGGAGACCAGCATACCGACAATGATGCCGGACGTATTAGGAATTTGGGTATTCCAGCCATACAAATCAATACACACAATGGTTGTCACCTCGATGCCCGTATGGTATCGTCGGCGTTCGATGAATTGGCCGTGAAAGATACGTTGTTGTTTATAGAGAATGTAGGCAATTTGGTGTGTCCGGCCATGTTCGACTTGGGCGAAAATCTCCGAGTCGTTCTTCTCAGTGTGACCGAGGGAGACGATAAGCCGTTGAAGTATCCCTATATGTTTGCCGGTGCTGATATTTGTATAATCAACAAAATAGATTTGTTGCCTTATGTGGATAGCGATGTCGCCCGATTGAAAGATAATGCCTTGAAAATAAATCCTCAGTTGTGTTTTTTTGAAATTTCGGCGACCCGGGGTATGGGCATGGATGAGTGGTGCGAGTATTTGTTGGCTTGTTTTGAGAGAAAGGAGGAGAAATGAATTTTTTTGATGAGATGGCCGGGGTGTGGAATAAAACTTGTCGGTATGATACCGGGAGGATAGAAAAAGTGCTGTCTGTTTTACAATTGAAACAAGGCGATACGGTTCTCGACATAGGTACGGGAACGGGAGTTATGATACCTTTTATCCGGGAACAGGTAGGGCACTATGCTCCTATTGTGGCTGTGGACAGTTCTGAAAAGATGCTGAGGGAGGCTTCTTTGCGTTTTCCCAATGCAGGAGTTAGCTTTGTCCGGGCCGATGTGGAGCGGGATCGTTTGGGTGGACGTTTCAATGCTATTTTGCTGTATTCGGTGTTCCCTCATTTTCGTTATCCGGTAGATACGATTGCCCGCTTGGTAACCGATAATCTGTATTGTGGTGGTAGATTGTTGATTGCCCATTCCCAAAGTCGGGAACAATTAAATGAAATGCACAAACGTATATCGGATAAAGTTTTTGCCCGAAATTTATTACCGGTAGCGGAACAAGTCGCCCAGTTTACGGAGATAGGCTTGTCTGTGGCTTCGTTCGATGAAACCGATGAATACTATTATATCTTGTTACAGCGAGTCGGTAGGAAATTGAGTGCCTCGGTAGCCGATGCAATCTATTGACAGAGTTATCTTTTGGATGCTCTTAGAATTTCCCGTTTACCGTTCGGCGGGCCGGGTAACCGTTCTACCGTAAACCCGACAGATTGAAGCCTTCGTCTTATTTCCCCTTTCGCACAGTAGGTGCTCAGAATACCACCCGGAGACAAGTGACTGAAAATCTCCCGGAAAATTTTCTCGTCCCACATTTCGGGTTGCTTTTCGGGAGCGAACGCATCGAAATAAACCACGTCGTATATTCCTTCGAGAGAGGTTCGGGTGAGGTCGGCATGGCGTTTGTATAAGGTAAACAAGGGTGATATAGCGATCTTTTGATTCCATTCGCATTGATGTAAAAGAGCGAATATCGATTCTGAGCTTGGGGCTATGAGCGCCGGGTAGTTCAATTTTTCGGTTATGTCGGGGGAGAGAGGATATAGTTCGAAGGTGGTATAATTTATCCTTAATCCTTTTTCCTGTGATTCGAGAAATGTAAGAAATGTGTTTAATCCGGTTCCGAAACCTATTTCAAGGACATTGATTTCTTTTTTCCCAGAAGCTCGCAATGCAGAGTCGATGTATACATGCCGAGCTTCCGCCAAAGCTCCTTTGGTGGAGTGGTAATGTTCGTCCATTCTCGGCAAATAGAGAGTGGGGATACCATCTTCGGTTTGTTCTATAATCATATTATTTTGCATCTCGGTGAGGAATATTCGGGAACAAAAATAAAACAATCTTTTTATGTATGATATGAAATAAAAAATTAAGCCATGTGAAAATTTAAAATAAATGTAATATGATGTATATATACATTCTTCTACCTTTGCAATCTACAAAAGATATATCCGTTTTATCTTCTTGGTATTGAGTAGATAAGGATAAATCGAGAAAGAGGATACATTAAATAATTATATTATACACATTTATGAAAAATTCCTTTTTTAGCAGATTTACCCCTAAGGAACCCAAATTTTTCCCATTGTTGAAACAACTTTCCGAAGTGTTGGTTTCTTCTTCGGCTGTTTTGGTAGAGAGCATGCAACATGACAAGCCGGAGGAACGATCTTCCTATTATAAAAAAATTAAAGATTTAGAACGTGAAGGGGATAGATTGGCTCACTTGATTTTTGATGAATTAGGAACTACTTTTATTACTCCGTTTGACAGAGAGGATATACAGGCATTGGCTTCTCACATGGACGATGTCATCGATGGAATAAACAGTTGTGCGAAACGTATAGCGATTTATAATCCGCGACCTATCGGCGATAGCGGAAAAGAACTGAGTTTGTTGGTACAGAAAGAGGCGGATTATATCTGTAAAGCGATGGACGAGTTGGATACGTTTCGCAAGAATCCGGCTACATTGAGAGAATATTGTTCGAAATTACACGATATAGAGAATCAGGCAGACGATGTGTATGAACTGTTCATCACAAAGTTATTCGAGGAGGAGAAAGACTGTATCGAGATTATCAAGATAAAAGAGATCATGCAGATATTAGAGAAGACTACCGACTCGGCCGAGTATGTTGGAAAAATCCTGAGAACGTTGATTGTTAAGTACGCATAAATCCGTAAAGAGTTATGTTATGGAGTTATTGATAGTTATTATTGTACTGGCATTGCTGTTCGATTTTATCAACGGGTTTCATGATGCTGCCAATTCGATAGCGACAATCGTGTCGACAAAAGTCCTTACACCCTTTCAAGCGGTTTTGTGGGCTGCTTTCTTTAATTTTGTCGCGTTCTTTATTGCCAAATACATTATCGGTGGGTTTGGTATAGCCAATACTGTATCCAAGACCGTGGTAGAAGAGTTTATCACTCTGCCTATTATTTTGTCGGGTGTGATTGCCGCTATCGCATGGAATTTGATTACTTGGTGGAAAGGTATTCCGTCTTCTTCGTCGCATACCCTTATCGGAGGATTTGCCGGTGCTGCCATTATGGCTAGTGGATTCGGGGCGATTCAGCTCAATATTATTCTCAAAATAGCCGCATTTATTTTCTTGGCTCCATTTATAGGAATGGTCGTGGCGTTCGGATTTACGATATTGGTTCTTCATATTTGTCGCCGGGTTCAACCCCATAAGGCTGAGGTTTGGTTCAAGAAATTACAGTTGGTTTCTTCGGCGATGTTTAGTATCGGGCATGGTTTGAACGATTCCCAGAAAGTAATGGGTATTATTGCTGCCGCTATGATTGCCGCTCACTCGATGGGTTTAGGTATGGGGATAAACAGCATTGCCGATTTGCCCGATTGGGTAGCGTTTGCCTGCTTTACGGCCATATCGTTGGGGACGATGTCGGGAGGTTGGAAGATAGTAAAAACAATGGGAACGAAAATTACGAAGGTTACTCCGTTGGAGGGAGTGGTAGCCGAAACGGCTGGGGCGTTCACGCTTTATTTAACCGAAATTTTAAAGATTCCCGTAAGTACTACACATACCATTACCGGGGCTATTATCGGTGTGGGAGCGACCAAACGCTTGTCTGCGGTTCGTTGGGGTGTGACGAAAAGTCTTTTAGTCGCATGGATTCTTACGATTCCTGTCAGTGCGCTTTTGGCAGCAGGTATTTATATGGTCGTTACTTTCTTTTTAGGATAAGTTCGTTGTTACTAAAAAACGATATAATATATAAATTTGAAAGAAAAATAGCGAAACAATTTGTATTTTGTATTTAATGCCTTATTTTTGTTGAAAATTTATAGTTAAGATTAATGATGCTTCTATTTTTACATCACAGTCACGTGCATTGTCCCTTTGGGGGATAGGGTGAGTCTGTATGTAAAAATAACATAGGAAAATGTTGTAGGCTTACCGGATTATGGTAAGCCTTTTTTATATGGATTTTACTTATTAAAAACATGAAGAATTATGCTGAGGATAGCTATTCAGTCGAAAGGGAGACTATATGAGGAGTCTATGGCTTTGTTAGAGGAGGCAGGTATCAAGATACCGGGAGGGAAGAGGACGTTGTTGGTTCCTGCACGAAACTTCCCCGTGGAAGTGTTGTTTCTAAGGGACGACGATATTCCTGAGTCTGTGGCTTCGGGGGTTGCCGATGTAGGAATCGTGGGATTGAACGAGGTCATGGAGAAGCGTTGCCCTGTGGGTATTTTGAAAAAGTTAGGCTTCGGGAAGTGTCGCCTTTCATTAGCTATACCCCAAGACATAGACTATCAAGATAGAAACTGGTTTTCGGGAAAGAAAATAGCGACGTCTTATCCCGGAATATTGTCAGATTATCTGCACAAGAACGGGATAGTTTCGGACATTCATGTAATTACCGGTTCGGTCGAGATAGCTCCCGGAATTAGATTGGCCGATGCCATATTCGATATTGTTAGTTCGGGCAGTACGTTGGTTAGCAATCGATTGAAAGAAGTTGAAACCGTCGTCGAATCGGAAGCTGTTCTCATAGGAACGGATTCTATTTCTCCCGAAAAGCGAGGAATACTGGACGAGCTGTTGTTTCGTTTCGATTCGGTACAAGCCGCAGATGATAAAAAGTATATTCTCATGAATGTCCCGCAAAAGAAGTTGAACGACGTGTTGTCAGTGTTGCCGGGAATCAAAAGCCCCACGGTCATGCCTCTGGCAGATAAGGAGTGGTGTTCGGTGCATACGGTACTCGACGAAAAATGCTTTTGGGAGATTATTAATCGGCTGAAAATGGCAGGAGCCGAGGGTATATTGGTGTTGGACATTGAAAAGATGATTTTGTGATATGACAGTGACGGTTTGGAAATATCCGAAGTGGGACGAATGGAAGTCGATTATGGCTCGTCCGCAAATGGATTTGATCTCATTATCTCGCACGGTATCCGATATTTTAGAGTCGGTACGATGCGAAGGAGACGATGCGTTGAGACGTTATGAGAAGCAATTCGATCGGGTTGTATTGGATGCATTGCAGGTGACGCCTGCCGAAATGGAAGAAGGGGTCGCGGCTGTGCCCGAGTCTTTGAAAAAGGCGATAAGACAGGCTATCGACAACATTCGTAAGTTCCACGCTTCGCAGGCTATCGAGGTGAAAAAAGTAGAAACCTCGCCCGGTGTATGGTGTTGGCAGAAGCCCGTGGGAATAGAAAAAGTAGGTCTGTATGTACCGGGCGGTACAGCTCCGCTTTTTTCTACGGTACTGATGCTGGCTGTCCCGGCTCGTTTGGCGGGTTGTCACGAAATAGTGATGTGTACTCCTCCCGGAAAGGAGGGTAAGATAGCCCCCGCTATATTGTATGCGGCTCGTGAGACAGGGATAGACCGTATTTTTAAACTGGGAGGAGTGCAGGCCATAGGCGCTATGGCTTTTGGCACGGAGAGTGTTCCGCAGGTATATAAGATTTTTGGACCGGGAAATCGTTATGTAATGGCCGCTAAACAGCAAGTATCCGTGCAAGGTGTAGCTATCGATATGCCGGCAGGGCCTTCGGAAGTGATGATTGTGGCCGATTCGGGCGCCGATGTACGATTTCTTGCCGCCGATTTTTTGTCGCAGGCCGAACATGGGGCTGATAGTCAGTCGATACTGCTGACTACCGATCGTAGAATAGCCGATTTGTTCCCGGCTGAGATCGAACGACAACTGGACCGATTGCCTCGGCGTGAATGGGTGGAGAAGTCTCTTTCTCACAGCTCGGTCGTCTTGTTGGAGCGAGAGGCCGATTTGGCCGACTTTGTCAATGCGTATGCTCCCGAACACCTCGTCGTGCATCGTGCAGATGCCGAGGAGTGGGCTTCGGCAATCGTTAATGCCGGGTCGGTATTCTTAGGATATTATACCCCCGAAAGTGCCGGCGATTATGCTTCGGGGACGAATCACACGCTTCCGACCAGTGGGTATGCCAAGTCGTATAGCGGGGTAAATCTCGATAGCTTCACTCGTAAAATTACTTTCCAGCAGATTTCGTCCGAAGGGTTGAAAAATCTCGGTCCGGTGATTGAGGAAATGGCGGAGGCCGAACGATTGGAGGCGCATAAAGAAGCTGTGACGGTGCGTTTGCAGTCTATTCATTCCTAAAAAGTGCAGTTATGAAAAAGATAGAACAATGGGTGCGTCCCAATATTCGACAATTAAAACCTTATTCCTCGGCTCGGAATGAATTTTCGGGAGAGGCTTCGGTATGGCTTGATGCCAATGAAATCCCGTTTAATCCTCCGTATAATCGTTATCCCGATCCGTTGCAAAACGATTTGAAAGAGAAGTTGGCGAAGCAACGGGGTGTAATGCCCGAAAACATTTTTCTCGGTGTGGGAAGTGACGAAGCGATAGATTTACTGTATCGTATCTTTTGTGAGCCCGGACGGGATAATGCGGTTTCGATAACTCCTACCTACGGTATGTATAAAGTGTGTGCCGACATTAACGGCGTAGAGTATCGCGAAGTCCTGTTGAAGAAAGACTTTTCGTTGGATTGCGATGCTATATTGCAAACTATCGATACTCATAGCAGGTTGTTGTTTTTATGTTCGCCGAATAATCCTACCGGCAATGTCTTTCCTGCTATCGAGATCGAGCGATTGATAACTGCTTTTGACGGGATTGTGGTCGTGGACGAAGCCTATATAGATTTCTCGTCCCGGCCTTCGTGGATTCGCCGGTTGAACGAATTTCATAATTTGGTTGTGCTGCAAACCTTTTCGAAGGCATGGGGTAGTGCCGGAGTCCGTCTGGGAATGGCGTTTGCTTCGCCTGATATCATCGGCTATTATAATCAAGTGAAATATCCGTATAACATCAGTGCTTTGGTTCAGCGTTATGCGATGGAAATGCTCGACCGTGAGAACGAAGTCCGGCGGTGGGTTGATGAGATATTATCGGTTCGGTCGCGGTTTGTCGAGCGCCTGTCCGGCATACCGATGGTAAAAACGGTTTATCCGAGTGATGCCAATTTTGTATTGGTGAAGATGGAGGATGCCGAGAAGATATATTTACGACTGGTTACCGATGGAATCGTCGTTCGTAATCGTTCGAAAGTTGCTTTATGCGGCGATTGTCTGCGCATCACTATCGGGACAGATCGGGAAATGAAGGTTTTATTGGAAACGTTGAAAAGTTACAGCTAAATTCGAGAGTTATGAAAAGAGTTCTTTTTATCGACCGGGACGGAACATTGGTAGTAGAACCTCCTGTGGATAAACAAGTCGATTCGCTTGAAAAATTGGAATTTATGCCCAAAGTGTTTCAGAGTCTTGCTTATGTGGCTACCCGTCTCGACTTCGAGTGGGTGATGGTGACCAATCAAGATGGTATGGGCACGCCTTCGTTCCCGGCAGAGAATTTTTGGACGGTGCAGCGTAAAATTATACAGGCTTTCGCTAACGAGGGTATTCGTTTCGACGAGGTTTGCGTAGACTCCTCGTTTCCCGAAGAGAACCTTCCGACCCGTAAACCGGGTACGGCTATGCTTTCTCGATACCAATCGGGAGAGTATGATTTGGAACATTCTTATGTTATAGGCGATCGAATGACCGATGTACAACTGGCCGCTAATCTCGGTTGTAAAGCGATTTATTTCGCTCTGCCCGAGCGGGGTGTGGCTGAGCTGGAAGCTGAGGGACTTTCATCGGTCTGCGAAGCGGTGACCGACGACTGGTGGAAAATCGCCGAGATTTTATGTGCCGGAACTCGTCGGGTTACTATCGACCGGCGTACCTCCGAGACCGATATTTGCGTTACGCTGAATCTAGATGGGACGGGGCGAACCGAGGTGCATACCGGGTTGGGATTCTTCGATCACATGCTGGACCAGTTAGGGCGGCATGCCGGAGTTGATTTGTCTGTGTTCGTGACCGGAGATTTGCAGGTGGACGAACATCATACGATAGAGGATACGGCGATAGCTTTGGGCGAGGCCTTTGCTCGGGCGTTGGGTGACAAACGGGGTATAGGTCGGTATGGTTTTTCTTTGCCTATGGACGATTGCTTATGCAGGGTCGCTCTCGATTTCGGGGGAAGGCCGTGGTTGGTGTGGAATGCAACTTTCCACCGTGAGAAGATCGGCGATATGCCTACCGAGATGTTCTACCATTTTTTTAAGTCGTTCAGTGATGCGGCTCGTATGAATTTGAATATTCAAGCGGAAGGTACGAATGAACATCATAAAATAGAAGGGATTTTCAAAGCATTGGCGCGAGCTTTACGAATGGCAGTGAAACGGGATATTACCGACCGTGAATTGCCTTCGACAAAAGGTGTTTTGTGAATCGGGGAGCAAATCCTGAGATTTTGAAATGGGGGCAGGGGTAAACAAAATGATAGGTGATCCTTGTATTTTTGTAAGATTGATTTTTGTAATAAAGTTTATTTGTTACTTTTGCATTGTATTCGTAAAGGCGAATAGAAATAGGAAATCGAGTAAATATTTAAAAATTATAGCCCTATGAGAAAGAATTGGATTTGGGGATTATCCCTTTTGTTAATCGGTGGTATGGCATCGTGTAAGTCGAGCCAAAGTGCCTATAAGGCTGCTTATGAGAAGGCCCAAGAGAAGAAGATAGAAGAGCCTGTTACAACCGGAACTACACCCGTAGCGGAGCAACCCGTAGTGACAACTCCTTCGACGACAACGACGACGGCTCCTATTCGGGAACAGAGTGAGAAAATAAACGCTGTCGACGGGAACGATGCTTTGTTGAAGAGTTACAATGTAATCGTGGGGAGCTTCCGTCAGCGACTCAATGCACAGAGCCTTTGCGAGCGTTTGCGTGCCGACGGCTATCCTGCCGTATTGGCTCAGAATGCACAAGGTATGTATCGTGTCGTAGCTTGTTCGTTCGACGACAGGGCTACTGCCGTACAGGCTCGCGAAGGATTGCAGGCTAAGTACCCTCAGTTTACCGATGCTTGGTTCTTGATTAACAAGTAGAAAACTGTTCAAGTAGTTTATACGGGGCTGTTCCAAGCGGTTGGGGCAGCCTTTTTTATGTTCTGGACAGACTGGTAAGAGACTCCTGTGGCTTGTCTGTTCTTCCGTTTATTTAAATACCAAGTATTTGCGAGCGAAGAAGTTCCACAAGTAGACCATAGCGGCAGCGACGATTTTGGAGAACATGTAGTGTGTGCCGATACAGTCGGTGAAGAGCCAGATGAGAAGGTCGTTGAACCCTAATCCCACGACTCCTATTGCGGCAAAGAAAAGGAACTCGACAATGCGGTTTCTAAATTTCGAATTGTTGAATACCCAAATGCAACTGATGATGTAGTTGACGACCAACCCGGCTATGAACGAGAGGGTCGCCGAGAGGAGATAATGCAGTCCGGCGTATTCGGTGAGGATATACAATAGCCCGAAGTCTACGATAAAAGCGAATCCTCCGACAAAGAAGTATCGCACGAATTGGATAAGGAGATTATCGGATGCTCCGTAGAAGATTTTTTTGAATTTATCAGTCGGATTCATTTGCTTTCGTGATATTCTTCTTCTGTATTTACCGACCATACCTCGCTTTTATCGTTATTTCCGGTGGCGATGTGATCGACGGCGACCATAGCGGTCATCATGGAATGATCCATGTTGTTGTACCGATGTTGCCCGTTGCGGCCTATGCACCAAAGATTTTCTATTTTGTTCAAGAAATCTTTTACCTTATCGAGTTCGTAATAGCTGCCGAAATAAGAGGGGTAGGCTTTTTTGACTTTTATGCGTACCGAATCCAAGACATCGTCGGGATCGATGATCCCTATTTGGGCCAGCTCACCGATAGCCATTTGCGTGAAGTCCTTATCGGGCATTTCCCAAAAGTCGTCGCCCTCGGTACAGAAGTATTCTAACCCTATCCATATCGTATTTTCGTAGTCTTTTACCAAATAGGGCGACCAGTTGTTGAATATTTGCAGACGGCCTATTCGCACATCGCGTTCCTGTATGTAAATCCATGTGTCGGGGATGCGATCGGCGAAAGTTTTTATTTTGGTTCGATTTTTTATGGATAGTTTTTTCATCAATAGTCCCACCGTGATAAAATCGCGGTAAGGCAGTTCTTCGGCAATGCGTTTCACATCGTCGGGTACATCGATTCCCCGGATAGACCGTATGAGGTCTTTTAGCGGGAGGGACGAAAGGAAATAGTCGCAGGGTACTTCTCTCCGTTCGCCCGAAGGTGTCTCGACTGTGACACTTGTTACCCGATTTCTTTCGATGTGAATCTCTTTGACCGGGGTTTCCGTGATGACCTCGCCTCCTTTTTCAGATACTTCGCCGGCCACAGTTTCCCAAAGTTGCCCGGGACCGAGTTTGGGATAGACGAATTGCTCGATGAGCGAGGTTTCCACCTCTTTGAGGTTTTCCTTTTTGGAGAAACTTTTTTTGAGCATGTCTTTGAGTATGGCGAATACCGACAGTCCTTTTACTCGCTGTGCACCCCAGTCGGCTCCCAGTTTCGAGGGGTGTACGCCCCAGACTTTTTCGGTGTAGTCTTCGAAGAACATTCTGTAAAGCGGTTTGCCGAACCGGTTGATGTAAAAGTTTTCCAACGATGTTTCGGGCTTTTTGAAGAATACCGACCATACGTATCCGCAACCGGCTTCGATGGTGCGGAAAAGTCCCATGTTGGTGAACGTTTTCAGTTTGAGCGATATGGGATAGTCGAAAAACTTATGCAGGTAGAATATGCGGGATATGCGGTTTCTTACGAGCATCACGCGGTCGGTCTTTTCAGGATCGGGGCCTTTTGGGGCAAATTCTTTGCCGGTGGTTCCCAGCAACCTGTCATCGAGAGAGGGGGCGCCTTGTAACGGCATGATTTCGTCCCACCATTCGGTAACTCGTTGGCTCTTGGAGAAGAAACGATGTCCTCCTATATCCATGCGGTTACCTTGATATCGAACTGTTTTGGAAATACCGCCTATGTCACCGGACTCTTCGAATACGACAGGGTGAATGTCTGTATGTTTGAGTAGCTCGTAGGCTCCGGTGAGCCCTGCGGGACCGGCTCCGGCGATGACGGCTTGCTTTTTATTTTTATCGATTGTATTCATATCTGTCGATTGAAATTGAAAGGATCGCTTCCCGGCTCTAAGGTAGCGTATTTTTTCCATCTTGCCGTTGGGATTGAGAAAGTTTTTTCTTGGCGGCCTCTCTGTCGAATTTTAATAGATAGGTATCCGGGTTGGGTACATGGGAAGCGACGAAGAAAAGGTCGTCGTTCTTTTGTATCGCCGGGTAAAGGTATCGGGGGGTAGAGCTGTATCCGAGCTGGTCGAGAATGACATATTCCACCCCGTCGTCGAGCATTTTCTGTATTACAGCGCGGTCGTCTTGTGAATAGGCGTAGCCGGCGACTCGTGTCCCTGAAAACATGTAGAGTAATTCTCCTTTTCGGGAGGCTACTACGGTTTCGGGCGAAACATGTTCTTTTAACACGAGACCCAATCGAAAAAAGTTTTGATAGGCCGGCGGGAACGGCATTTTGTTCATGGCGTGTAACTCCTGTATGTTTCCTATGCCGGTGAGCAATAAAAGGGAGAGTACCCACGGGGAGAAAGTATATTTTAATTTGAAACGATGGATCGTATCCGTCGCCACGGCGTAGATGCCTACGAGTAATCCCATATTCATGAAGGGAATAAGTGTGGTAATGTAGCGGTTTTCACTGGGGGTACTGAAAATGGAAACGAGTCCGAAAGTGAAAACGGTGTAACCGATGAGTACCCAACGGTACTTCCCGAAAGCCCAAAAACCGCGTATGATGAGAAAAATGAGCAGTATCGCTATGATCCACATGAAAAATCCGGCGGAAACTTCGGCGGAGTAATTGACTTTAAAATAGGGGATTACCGAGTTGGGCAGGGCTTTGGAAACCAGCATACCGAGCGTTTCGAAAAAGCGGTCGATAATACCGCTCAGATCGAGCGATCCGTCTTCGGGTCTCCACGGATTTACTTGTGCAATGGACTCGAAATAACGGCTTTGCCCGATACCTAACGATTTATTTCTCCATATCCACGGGAGACAACCGATGATGAATCCGGCGACTGTGCTTGCCGCTTCTTTCCACTTTTTCGTACAGAGAAAAAAGAGCACGACGGCGGCGAATAGAGCAACTCCTTGTGTACGAATGTGGTAGCAGAGTATGACCATGACTAACATGCCGTAGAAAGAAAGGTCTTTATAGAATGGCTTTTCTTTCTTCATATTCGCTAAGAGGAAAATGGCCGCGGTTGAAACGAAAAAGCAAGACATCTCGCTCATCATCATCGTGGAGAAGTGAAGTACCCGATCGCTCAGAATGGCGGCGCAGGCTCCTACTAGTGCAAGGCTTTCGGGTATTTTGCGTTTGATCATAAAAAAGAACAGTAACAAAGCTCCGCCTAAAAGGAAAAGCCCGTTGAGTATTTTTTGAGCTATGATGCTGTCGGTAAAAAATCTTAGCGGGGTCATCAATAAAGGATATCCCGGGGGAAAGGCATTGGTGGGGTGAGGGGTGGGAGCCGATATATCGGCATAACCTTGTCCAGAAGCGAGAGACGAGGCAAATGTATAGTACCGGCAGTTGTCCCCGTTTATATCTATTTTTTCATTAAAAATGTAAACGTAGGCACATGCCCATACGATGATCAACAACCCTATATAAATGGCTCGGTTTTTCTGGATCTTCATAATTATCGATATGTTATTATAAAAATATTAAAACAAAAATAATCTATTTTTTATATGGAATGAAATTTTTTGCCATATTTCAATCTTTTCGTGAGGGGGGATTCGCTTATTCTTTTTAGTGGCGAGAAGAACGAACCGTTCGGGCTGCTGTTTTTATTAACCCCTCCGTCACTTCGTGCCACCTCCCCTATATTTTTTTGCGCCACACACCGCAATGCTTCGGGGCACGGCAGGGGAGGATTGTGATACAAAGGACTTTCTTACCCTGTCAAAGAAAGTCCTTGTTACACTAATTTGCTCATGCTTTTGACGGTCTTGAATCTTTTTGTTGATACGACATGACGTTTCGCTCCATATTTTGCATTAGCAAAACACAGAGGAGATGAGAAAATGGCTCGTTATGTTA
>NZ_JAIJHU010000010.1:0-65413 GCF_022723415.1 Barnesiella sp.
TTTATAATGTATTTTAACAATCGAAACATTTCGAAATATTTTTATTTTTATATAAATTATTGATAATCTTTTATTTATAGATTTTCATAAAGTATTATTTAGATATTTGTTGATATAATATTTCGAATCGAAAGTTTCGCTTGTCTATATTTGTGATAGAGAAATAGGACAAGAAGAGTGATAATAGAGTTTTCAATTTATTTTAACACAGTACTTTATGAATTCAAGCGATCATAAAACGGCTACATATTGTGAAATTATGCAGCAACCCGATGTTTGGTTGAAGGCATATGATTTGGTTTGCAGAAATGAGGCCGCGATACAAACTTTCATTTCGAACAACCATATAGGAAAGGATACCGAAATTATCTTGGCGGGTGCTGGAACGTCGGCCTTTATTGGAAATGCATTGGCCGGGATTTTTGTGGAAAAAGGCTATTCTCAATGTCGAGCCGTAGCGACGACCGATATTATTACTTATCCCGAAAGTTGTTTGCCTACCGGAAAACCTGTCGTCCTCATTTCTTTTGCCCGTTCGGGAAACAGTCCTGAGAGTTTGGCGTCCGTACATATTGCCGATAAATATTGTAAGAAAGTATTTCATATTATCATAACCTGTAATGAAACGGGCGATTTAGCGAGAGAGGGTTCTCGGGATAATGTGTTGCTGGTGTTACTTCCACCGGAAACAAACGACAAAGGATTGGCTATGACCAGCAGTTTTACGACTATGGCATTGGTCTCTATTTTGATTTTCAATATAGAGCAGTTGCCGGCGCAAAGAAGTAAAATAGAGGCGATAGTAACTTTTGCACGGGATATTTTGAAGAGCGGTGAAAAATCGCTTTTCGAGATTGCTGCGCGAAAATTCGGTAGGGCTGTATTTTTAGGCTCCGGCGCATTGAAGGGAATAGCGGAAGAGTGTCATTTGAAATTACAAGAACTGACCGATGGATTGGTCGTTTGCAAGTTCGATTCGTTTCTTGGATTCCGTCATGGCCCCAAAGCTGTGATCAATGAAGATACCGTGCTTGTATATCTTTGTTCAGATGATGAAAAAGTGTTTCATTACGAGCGTGATCTGATACGCCAAATTAACGAAAATAATAAAGTCGTAGCTCAAATAGCGGTCTCGCCTTCGGGGATAGTCATACCGGGGGTGAATCTCGATTGTGTCGTTGCAGCGACAAATCCCGGAGAATTGCAAAAAAATGAATATGCCTGTATCCCTTATGTTTTGGTGGGGCAATTGTTAGGCTATTTCAAATCGGAGAATTTGGGATTGAATCCCGATGAACCTTCGGTTTCGGGAAATATATCCCGTGTAGTGGAAGGTGTGAAAATCTATGACCTTTAAATCGAACGACATGAAAACGACACAACCGAAAACTGAATATATCCTGAGGAGGATTGCCGAACTAAAAGAAACGCAACATATATCCCGCACGTTGTTGGCCGTGTGCCCCAATTCGATGGCGGTCATTAAGGCGGCATTCCGTTCGGCTAAACGAAATAATGCGCCTATAAAATTTGCGGCGACACTTAATCAAGTCGATTGCGACGGAGGATATACCGGAATGACTCAGTCGGTTTTTACCGATGTATTGCGTATGGAGTCTCAGGCAGTCGATTATACGGGGCCCTATATCGTGGCCGTGGACCACGGAGGGCCGTGGTTGAAAGATATACAGTCCGTCGAGAAATGGGATACCGATAGAGCTATGGCTGCGGTTAAGAAATCGTTCGAAGCTGCGGTCGCTGCCGGTTACGATTTGATACATGTCGATCCGACTGTCGATATTCATGTTCCCAAAGGGGAAATCATAGATATACATCTGGTAGCTAAACGTACGGTGGAGCTGATCGAACATACCGAAACATTCCGACGGTCTAACGGTTTTCCCCCGGTTTCGTATGAAGTGGGGACGGAAGAAGTTCATGGAGGTTTGGCCGATGAGAGTGTGTTCGATACGTTTATCGTCGAGTTGAAAGCCGGATTGAAGGCTTGCGGTTTGGACGATGTATGGCCCTGCTTCATTGTCGGTAAAGTGGGAACCGATTTGCATACGGTTACTTTCGATAAGGAGGTAGCGCGTAAATTGACCGCTAAGGTGGCGAAGTTCGGGAGCTACATCAAGGGGCACTATACCGACGGGGTTTTGAATCCCGAAGATTATCCGTTGTGCGGAATGGGAGCTGCCAATGTAGGGCCTGAGTTTACAATCAGTGAATATGATGCGTTGATGGAACTCGAAGGAATAGAGAAGCGACTTCATGCGGAGGGAAGAGTCGCTGTTTGTTCCGATATGAAAAATGTGCTTTGGAAACTTGTCGATGAATCGAATCGTTGGCGCAAATGGTTGCTCGAATCGGAAAAAGGCCATCATTTCAATGAGCTTTCCGAGGAGAGGAAGTTATGGTTAGTGCGGACAAGTTGCCGTTATATCTGGCAAAAACCGGAGGCGATAGTAGCCCGCAATCAACTTTATGAAAACTTGAATCGGAATGGTTATGAGTCCGAAGATATTGTTTTGATGCGCATCGAACACGATATGGATAAGTATTTCAACGCGTTCAATTTGGTAAACCTTAATGATTATCTGCTATGAAACCGTACGATATTTTGGCTATCGGGGAGTTGAATGTCGATTTGATTCTGAATAATATCGACGGAGAGCCCGAAGTGGGGAAAGAGAAATTTGCCGGGGATATGATTCTTACGTTGGGAAGCTCGACTGCTATTTTTGCCGCCAATGCCGCCGCGTTGGGTGCAAAAGTGGGCTTTGTGGGAATGATAGGGCAAGACACTCTCGGTAATCTGATAAGAGAGAGCCTCGAAGCCAAAGGAGTGGATACCTCCATGTTGATAGAAACCGATGAACACTCTTCGGGGGCGACGATTGTACTGAATTATGGCGAAGACCGTGCTATGGTAACTTATCAGGGTGCGATGGCGGTCATGTCGTTTGCCGATATAGACAAATCGGTATTTGAGAAATGTCGTCATATCCATATATCTTCCATATTCCTACAACCGGCGTTAAAAGCCGATTTGGAAAAAATACTCGATTACGCTCGTGTACAAGGCGTGACGACTTCGCTCGATACGCAATGGGACCCGACAGAAATCTGGGATTTCGATTATACCCGCATTTTACCGTTGGTTTCGGTGTTTTTGCCGAATGAAAAAGAACTTATGTTATTGACCTCTTCCGAAACGATCGATGAAGCTGTCGGGAAAATAAAACCTTATGTCAATACAGCAATTATAAAAATGGGGAGTAAAGGATCTCTGTTGGTTCGTCGGGGAGAAGAACCGGCATTTCTGCCTTCGTTCTTGAATACGGAAGTCGTGGATGCAATCGGCGCCGGCGATAGTTTCAATGCCGGGTGTATTTCGCGATTTGTCAAAGGCGAGACTTTGGAAGATTGTCAGCGATTCGGGAATCTCACAGGCGCCATCAACACGACTGCGGCAGGAGGAACGGGAGCTTTTGCCGATAAAAAGACCATCGAGGAGATAGCACGGAATAGGTTTAATCAGCACATCACATTATAACAGAATATGAAAGTTCAGGAAAAACTTAAACAGTTTCAGCTTGAAAGGAAAGCCATTCTGGCGACCAATTTTTACAACTACGAGACCTTGAAAGGCATACTCGAAGCCGCATCGCGAGTGCAGGCGCCTGTTATGTTACAATTGACAAGGAGCTCGATCGATTATATGGGATTGAAGCGGGCGGTTGTATTGGCGCGTCAGGGACTCGAAGACTACCGGCTTGACGGTTGCATACACTTGGATCACGGAGGTTCTGTCGAGTTGGTGCAACGTTGCCTCGATGCCGGATTCGAGTCGGTAATGATCGATGCCAGCGAAAAGAGTATGGAGGAGAATATCGAAACGACTTGTAAGGTTGTAGAGATGGCTCGACCGTACGGGGCTAATGTGGAGGCCGAATTGGGCTATGTGCCTAAGTTGGGACAAATGCAAGATTCGTCCGGTTTTACGACCGTGGAAGATGCCGTTCGTTTCGTCCGGGCTACACAGGTAGATGCTTTGGCTGTGGCTATTGGGTCGGCTCATGGATTTTATAAATCGACACCTCGTCTCGATATCGACCGTTTGGCCGAGATACATGCCGCAACCGATGTGGTTTTGGTTTTGCACGGGAGTTCGGGTATTCCTCACGATATGGTTCGGGAGGCTATTCGCAACGGTATAGCCAAAGTCAATTTGGCGACAGAGATAAAAGACACGTTTATGCGGGCATTGAAACAAACCTTGCAGAATAGCGATGAAATCGATTTGCGAAAAGTATTCCCTAAGGCGACCGATTCTGTGGTAGAACTATTGTGCGATAAATATAAAATGGTGGGAAGCGCCACCGAATGACGATAAGAATTATTACGAACTTAATCTTGGTATATGAAACACTGTTATCTGTTTTTAGTCGCTTTGCTTTTTGTTTCGACCGGGTATGGACAGGAGAATATACTGTTGGAAGAGTATATGCCGAAATCTATTTATAAAATACCCGAAACGAAGGTCGAGAAAGCGAAATATCCGGTTATCGATGCACACTCTCACGATTACCCTTCTTCACTCGAAGAGGTTGCTCAGTGGGTGAAAACTATGGATAGGAAAGGCATCGAGAAAACAGTTGTATTGACTGGATATACCGGGGCTTCTTTCGATTCCATCGTAGAAGTTTATGCTCCTTATAAGGACCGGTTCGATTTGTGGTGTGGCCTCGACCTGTCGGATTACGGAAAGTCTTCGTTTGTAAAAACAGCCGTCGAGGAATTGAAGCGTTGCCACAAAATGGGAGCTAAGGGTGTCGGAGAGGTAACCGATAAAGGATTGGGCGTATATGTCGCATTCCAGACGAATATGGCCGAAGGAATCCATTTGAACGACCCTTTGATGTCGCCGATTTATGAAACTTGTGCAGAGTTGGGGATGCCATTGAATATCCATGTAGCAGAGCCTTATTGGATGTATCTGCCCGATGATAAATATAATGATGGGCTAATGAATGGGAAGAAATGGAAAATCGATATGTCAATACCCGGCATGCAATCCCACGAACAGTTGATTGCACAATTTTCGGAGGCTGTTAAGAATCACCCGAACACGTTGTTTGTCGCCTGCCATTTCATCAATTGCAGTTATGATCTTTCTATCGTGGGGAGGTTACTCGACGAGTATTCCAATTTATATGTCGATATGTCGGCCCGTTTCGGAGAGACGGCAAGTATTCCTCGCTACATGAAGAAATTTTATACTCGTTACGCCGATCGCATTTTATATGGGACTGATAACGGTATGTCTGCCGAAATGTATGAAACGACATTTCGGATTCTCGAAACCGACGACGAACACTTTTATGTTCCCGATTATCACTATCACTGGTATTATTCGGGTTTTGACCTTCCCGATGAAGTCTTGCGAAAAATCTACCGGGAAAATTTCATTCGAATTATGAAATAATTTAAGAAAAGAAACCATGAAACACATCGATAAATACACGATTATTTCAATACTGTCCTCGTTTTTACTGTTTTCTTGCAGCGAAGGTCTCGAAATAAAAAGCGGTCCGATGATTCTGTCTGTGGATAAGGATATGCACATGACGGTCGAGTTAACCGGAAATGATGCTCCTTTGACCGAAAAAAGCCAGACTGAATATATAGAGCTGGAAGAGGGGACGGTATCTGATTTTAAATTGAAAAGCCGGGATATTCGGGTGGCCGGGGATACTACTGTCTATACGTTGATTGGAGAGGCTTCGATGCCTTTCGGCGGTACTATCAAAAAAATACAAACGATTAGTGTGGATAGTCGTTTCCCCGGTATGGCCGTTACCGAAGTAAAATATGTGAATGAATCGTCTCGCGATTTGCATGTAGTGAAGTGGGTAAACCATGCGTTCCGGGTGATCGATAACGAAGATACTCCGGCGTTCTGGTCTTTTCAAGGTCAGTCTACCATAGAACGAGCCGATTGGATTCTCCCAGTCGATTCTAGCTTTTATCAACGTAACTATATGGGAATGAACGATTCGGATTACGGTGGAGGTATTCCTGTAACTTGTTTGTGGCGTAGAGATCAAGGTATTGCCGTGGGACATGTAGAACTTTCTCCCCGGTTGGTCTCGCTTCCGGTGAAGAAATCGAAATACGATAACTATGCAGAGGTTGCGGTCGAAAGTGCGGGAGAATCGGTCGTGGCATTTACACAGGGCGATACGATTTCTACGGTGCGGACATTCGTATCGGTATATGAAGGAGATTGCTTTGCTCCGCTTCGACAGTTTTCAGAATATATGCAGGTTTCCGGGTTGGTAATGCCCGAATCGGAACCGGCCGCATTCGAGCCCATGTGGTGTGCGTGGGGATATGAACGAGAAGCCACTTTTGCCGAAATCTTAGGGACTTTGCCTAAGGTGAAAGAATTGGGCATCAAATGGGCGACTGTCGATGACGGTTACCAAATTGCCGAAGGAGACTGGGAGCTCGATACCAAACGTTTCCCCGGTGGCGATAGGGATATGGTCGATTTGGTGAAAAAGATGAAGGCCTATGGTTTGAAAGTTCAACTTTGGTGGGCTCCGCTGGCTGCCGATCCGGGTACGAAAGTGCTGAAAGAAAATCCCGATTTTATTACGCTTTCCAAACAACAGACCCCGCATTATATTACTTGGTGGGACAGTTATTACCTTTCCCCTGTCGATTCGGGCGTGGTGTCGTATAGTCGAGATCTGGTGGATCGATTTATGAAAAAATACGACTTCGACGGATTGAAACTCGATGGTCAGCATTTGAATAGCGTGCATCCCGATTATAATTGGAAGCATCACCCCGAATGTCCCCAATATTCTTATGAGCAGTTACCCGGATTCTTCAAGATGATATATGACGAATCTCGGTCAATCAATCCGCATGCGGTTATTCAAAACTGTCCCTGCGGCTGCTGTATGTCTTTTTATAATTTGCCTTATACCAACCAAACGGTAGCCTCCGACCCGACCAGTAGCTGGCAAGTACGTTTGAAAGGATATGTCTATAAAGCACTGGTTCCTCGAACGGCCTATTTCGGCGATCATGTCGAATTGAGCGATCATGGCGATGACTTTGCTTCGTCGTTCGGTATAGGAGCCGTATTGGGAACCAAATTTACTTGGCCAAAGAATAATCCTAAGGTAAAAGCCGATTATCGATTGACTTCTGAGAAGGAGGTTATCTGGAAGAAATGGTTCTCGCTGTATAACGAGAAGATGCTTTCGACAGGAGAATATGTAAATGGCTTGTATGATATCGGCTATTCTCGTCCCGAAGCTCATGTCATTCGTAAGGACGGTACATTGTATTATGCTTTTTATGCTTCGTCGTTCGACGGTGATATCCTTGTGAAAGGTCTGGAAGAAGGTAAAAAGTATGAACTGTATGATTACTTCAATGAAGTTTCGTTGGGTGAGGTTGAGGGGCCTGAGGCTCGATTGCATTGCAAGTTTGAGAGAGCGCTTTTGTTCCAAGCGAACGAGGTGAAAAAGTGAAAGTCCAAATTTCTCTATATAATTTTTTTAACAAACTAAAAATCTCGATCTATGAATCTATTACAGAAAGTAGAACGGAATCATGGAAAACACAGTATGAAATTTCGGTTTTGTACGCGATTTTTCGTCTCCTTGATTCTTATGTGCGGATATTTGGGAGCAATGGCTCAGAATATACAAATATCCGGTGTTGTGAAAGATGTTGTTGGAGATCCGTTAATCGGTGTCAGTGTTCTTGTGAAAGGAGGAACAAAAGGAACCTCTACCGATTATAACGGCTTTTACACCATCTCGGCCCCAGCCGATGGAACGCTTGTTTTTTCATATGTGGGTATGGATACCCAAGAGGTGAAAATAGGCGGTTCGAAAAAATTAGATGTGACTATGACCGAAAATGGAAATTACATCGACGAAGTCGTCGTTATCGGTTATGGTACGGTAAAGAAACGTGATTTGACAGGATCTGTTTCTTCGGTGAAGAGCGATGATCTTAATCTTGCGGTAGCACCTTCTGTTGCTCATGCCTTGCAAGGAAAAGCTGCCGGTTTGGTGATTTCTCAGAATAGTGCCCAGCCGGGTGGTGGATTGGATATCCGTGTACGTGGAGAGGGTTCTATCAATGGTTCTAAAACTCCTTTATACGTAGTGGACGGTTTTCCTATAACAGAATTGGAACAACCATCGACGACGAATGAAAGAATGGTTGCTGGGACACAGAGCGTATTGAATTTTATCAATCCGGCCGATATCGAATCTATCGAAGTTCTGAAAGATGCTTCGGCTACGGCCATCTATGGTTCCCGTGCTGCTAACGGTGTAGTTTTAATTACGACCAAGCGAGGAAAAGAGGGCCGGACGGTTGTCTCTTATTCGGGGTCTTATTCTATTCAGCAATACACCGATAATTACGATGTCTATAATCTGAAAGAGTGGATGAACGCCATGAATACCGCAACTTGGGATTTGTGGATGTATGAGAATAACGTTTATCCCTATGGTAATCGTACTTTACAGGAGGCAATCGATTCTCCCAAAAACGGAGTGGCTTATAAACTGTCGTTTACCGATAAACAGATTGCAGCTGCCGGTGAAGGAACCGATTGGCTCGATTTGATTACCCGCAACGGTAGTGTGCAACAACACAATGTGAGTGTGCAAGGCGGTAGCAAAAATACCAATTTTATGATGTCATTGAATTACTATGATAATCGTGGTATTATTGAAAATTCGGGAATGAAACGTTATTCGGCAAAAATTAATGTGGACCAGGTTATCAATAAATATTTCAAAACCGGTGTCAACATTACAGCTTCTCGTATAGCCAACGATAATACGCAGCTCGGAGCCGAAGAATATGAAAAATCGGGTATGATTCGGGCTGCCGTACAGATGAATCCGAATATTCCGGCGCAAGATGAAGATGGCAATTATCCTGTCAATCCGCAGTTACCGACCCAGCCGAATCCGGCCTCATTGTTGTTGAATACGGATAAGGGATTGATGGATCGTATCTTGGCAAATGCGTATGTGACTTATGAACCGATCAAAGATTTGGTATTCAAGTTCAGTATGGGTATGGATAGGGCTCATCAAAGTCGTAAGACTTATATGCCTAAGGAGACTCTTTTTGGCGGTCTTTCCGACGGTATCGCTACGATTAGTGAAAACGATAGCGAGAAATATCTGATCGAGACGACCGGTAGCTATATGAAAGAGTTCAACCGTAATCACCGTATTAATGCGGTAGTGGGTTGGTCGGCCGAGTTTAATAAGGACTATTATGTAAGTGCTGGCAACAATGGATTTATCACCGATGCATTCTTATGGAACAGTCTTCAATCTGGGGAAGGTACGAAACAAGTGGCTTCCGGTGGTAGTGAGAATAAGATTTATTCGGCGTTCGCCCGTGTAGGATATACGTTCATGGATCGTTATTTGTTGACCGCTACTTTCCGTGCCGATGGAGCCAGCGTATTTGCCCGTAATCACAAGTGGGGCTATTTCCCGTCCGTGGCATTGGCTTGGAATATGGCCGAAGAGCCGTTTATGGAACCTGCCCGCTCGGTAGTATCGATGTTGAAACCTCGTGTCAGCTATGGTACGGTAGGAAATGCGACAGGTGTAACCAATAATGCTTTTGCAGCTTATTATGCACAGTTGGCATATAATAAACAGGATAATAGCCAACAAACAGGTGTATTTTTAGGGCGTTTGGAAAATCCCGATTTGAAATGGGAAACAACCAAAGAGTTCAACGTCGGTTTGGATTTTGCTTTGTTCGATGGACGTATTGGCGGTACGTTCGAATTTTTTGAACGTCGGATAACGGATTTGTTGACAGATAAACCTTTAAATACATATCATGACCTGACTTTCGTTTCGGCTAATATCGGTACGACAGGAGGACGGGGATTTGAATTTACCTTGAATACGAAAAATATCGTGACAAAAGATTTCTCTTGGTTCTCCGATATTACTTTTTCTCGTGTGAAAAACTGGTGGGTAGAGCATACGACCGATTGGAAACCTTCGGTATACGAAGGGGATAATGATCCTATTCGGGCCATTTATTCTCGTAAGGCCATCGGTATTATGCAAGAGGGAGACGAGGCTCCTGCTGCGCAACCCGATTTGAAACCGGGTCAGTTGATTATTGAGGACTTGAACGGTTATTTGCGTGACCCTGAGACCGGCGATCCCGTAGTTCGTAACGGACGTTTTGTCTTGACCGGGAAACCAGATGGTATTATCGACGATGCCGATAACCGTTTATTAGGCTCTTCGGATCCCGGGTTTACAATTGGTTTCAACAATACTTTCCGGTACAAAGGCTTCGACTTGAATTTCAATTTCTACGGCTCTTTCGACCGGGTGATGATGGATCCCACCCGTATGGCTTATGGCGTTTCTGCTTGGGGAATGGCACAGTATGGTTATAACGGATTGCGTTGTCTCGACGATCGCTGGATGCCCGATAATCCTTCGACTAAAAATCCCAGTTCTTTTTTCTCGGGTTCGACCTATGGATACGGAGACTGGTTCTATGAAGATGCTTGGTATATCCGCTTACAAAATATAACGTTGGGATATACGGTTCCTTCTACTGCTACTACACGGAAAATTTTCCAGAATATGCGTTTCCATGTCGATGTAAATAACGTATTCGTTATTACTCCTTATGGAGGTCTCGATCCTGAAACCGATTCTTATGCGGCGGCTTATCCCAATGCCCGCACGTTTACGGTCGGTGTAGATATTAAATTTTAGTAGACAACAATATAATACGGAATACAATGAAAAAGATTTTTCGAAAATTTACACTGTTGTTGCTGTTGGTTCCTATGCTGAATAGTTGCGAGTTGGATCCAATCGATTATAGCGATATAAATCCGTCTATCTTTCCTCAATCGAAAGAAGATTTGGAGGCAATGGTTCTTTCGTGTTACTATCCTCTGCGTGGTAGCTGGTGGGACGGTATCAATACGACTTCCGAAAGGGGGCAAATGTTTGTGAACGATGCTTGCACCGAAATTCTGGCGGGAAAGTTTGGCGCTCAGAAGTATTGCCATGAACTTTCTTTCAATACGGAAACTACCGATGTAACCTATTTTTATTATACTCGTGACGAGCCTTACGGTTTTATCGGTAAGATAAGTCGTTGTACTACGGTAATGAATATGATAGAAAAGAGCGAATTATCTCGCGAGGAAAAAGATCGTTATATCGCCGAGGTACGTTGTGCTCGTGGTTATCTGTCATACATTTTGTACGATATGTTCGGTCCGCTGGTAATTGCACCGGTAGAAGTTCTTGATGAGCCGTTGAATGAAGCTCCGCTTCCTCGTTTGTCTCGTGAGGAGATGGTTAAGTTTATCGAAGACGATTTGAAATTCGCTGCCGATAATTTGCCTTATCCGAAAGATACCGAGTATGGAAAATTTAGTAAAGGTTTGGCCAATATGTTGTTAATTCGTCTATATCTGCATGAAACTCCCGAGGATCAATCTTATTATAACAAGGTAGAGACTATTGCCCGAGAGATGATGACGGCCGATTATGGCTATGCGATGGTCGACGATTACCCGTCCTTGTTCGAATTGGCGGGACAGTCTAAATGCACGTCGGAATACATTTATATAATACCTTGTGCTATTGATGGTCCCAGTCAGAACCAGTGGCACATGATGGCTATGCCGCCGGATATCGATGGTCTCGTTCAAGGTTGGGCGACGGTACAAAGCACGTGGTATTTTTATGATTCGTTCGAGCCTAACGATACGCGTAAAACCTATTTGATTCCTGAATATACGACAGGAGACGGTGAGATTCGTAATCGGGAAAATCCCGATCAATATCTCGATTTGGGGCCTCTTCCCCAAAAGTATGAGATCGATCCTGCGGTTCCCGGTAGTGGCGGATATTCCGATTTGGATATAGTCGTATATCGTTATCCCGATGTATTGCTTTCGTTGGCCGAAGCTATCGTGATGAAACCGGGCGGCAGTGTGACGCAAGAGGCTGTCGACTTGATGAATGATGTTCGTGGCCGGGCTAAACTCGATGATAAAAAGTTATCCGATTTTCCCTCGAAAGAGTCATTTATCGATCAGTTGTTGATAGAAAGGGCTCATGAATTTTGGTGTGAAAGCGGTCAATACAGAGCCGATTTGATTCGTTTCGACAAACTGTTGGATAGGGTATTGGAATTGAATGCCGACCAAGCCCCTTATGCTTCGAAATATAAATATGTCTATCCATTGCCTCCGTCGGTTATTGTCGATGGTAAAGGAAAGGTAATTCAAAATCCCGGATATACTATTTAAGAGATGGGGATCGGTGTCCCTCAAACGAGGGGCACCGGTTTCTCTGACATTAATTCAATAATTAAATGAAAGAGCTATGAATATGATATTTAAATTATTCAGTGCCGGTGCATTGATGTTTTTGGGAGTGGCATGTACTTCTTGTGAGAAGGAAAATGAGAACAATAAGGAATCGGATATTCCTATGGAGCAGGTTTCTTATAAGGCTTCCAATGAAATAATCGTTAATCCCGAACGAGGTTTTTATAAAGCGACTTCTTGTGAAATGGGAATTTCGGGAGCGTTGAGTGTATCTACGTTGAAAAATTATCGTGCGAATGGATATTCTTTGATATTCAGGTATTTCTATTTGAAAAATTTTAGAGATAAAGCTCTTACTGACGAAGCTCTTCAATTTTTCGATAAAGATATGGCGGCTATGCGGGAGGCCGGTGTAAAGTGTGTGTTACGTTTTGCTTATACTAGTTTGGAGACTGAGCCTGATGCACCGCTGTCTATTATTCAAACACATATCGACCAATTGAAACCCTATTTGGCAAAGAACGCCGATGTAATAGCTGTTTGGCAAGCGGGGTTTATAGGTTCTTGGGGAGAGTGGTATTATACGACCAATAACTTGAATACACCGTCGGCTCGTAAGGCTGTCCTCGATAAATTGCTTGAAGCATTGCCGGAGGAACGTGTTGTTCAAGTGCGCACGCCTCAATATAAGCAGGAATATCTCCGATTGAACGGGAAGCCTACCACGGCATTGACTGCGGCAAATGCTTATACCAATGGAATTGCCGCGCGTATTGGCCACCACAATGACTGTTTCATGGCCAGTGAGACCGATTATGGAACGTACCAAAATGTGACCGAAGATAAAAAATATTTAGGTCAGGAAGGTCTTTATTTGCCTATGGGTGGAGAGACTTGTCCTCCCGATGGGGTTTCTCCTGCCGATTGTAGTAAGGCTCAGGAAGAAATGCGTAACCTTCGTTGGTCTTATTTGAACAGCGATTATTATAAAGGCGTGAACGATCGTTGGATCGCTCAGGGCTGTATGGATAAAATTAAACGGGAGATGGGATATCGTTTTGTCCTTACTTCGGGCGGATATACGACTAATGTGACTCCGGGTCATTTACTGAAAGTCGTTTTGCGGGTGAAAAATGAAGGATATGCCGCTCCGTTTAATCCTCGGGCGGTAGAGTTGGCTTTGAGAAATGTATCGGACCAGACTACTTATGTTTTGCCTCTCGATGTCGACCCTCGTAAATGGAAACCCGATATGGAAAGCACTATCGAAATAGAAGCTGGATTGCCGACCGATATGCCGATTGGAGATTATGATATTTATCTGAATTTGCCGGATCCTATGGAAACATTGAGGGATAATCCCGATTATTCGATACAATTGGCGAATGAAGGCGTTTGGGAAGCTGAAACCGGATATAACAGTCTTTTAATGAGAATTAATGTAACTTCTGATGAGAAGACCGATATCTATAATGGAGATTTAGTATTTACGAAAAAATGAGTGATTCGTAAATGAAGTGATATAATTTATTAACCAAAAAAATTACTGTGATGAAAAAAACAATGAAGTATTTTATGTTTTTACTGGTAAGTACAATGGTTGTATTTACTTCTTGTAAAGACGATGATGAACCTAATGGAGGCGGCGGTACTGCTGGGAACTCTGCTATTTCAGAACTGGCGGTAACTCCGAATGCCGATGTAAAATATGGCGATGAGGTGACTTTGACGGCTAAATTTGCCGATGAAAAAGGTTTGCGTCAATATATGATTTCGGTAAGTAATGCCAATGGGGCGTTTTATGAAACGACAAAAATGCTTACCGGAAAAACGTATGACATGAATGAAAAGATAGCTCTTCCGTTACCTAAAAATGCAGTAGCCGGGGATTTGACTATTTCGGTTACGGTGAAAAATTCCAGCAATGAGTTGAGTACAGAAGAAGTTGGCATTAAAGGTGTGACGCTTCCGACATTCGATGCTCTTTATCTGGCCTTAGATAACAATTTGGTCTATACGATGGAAAAGGACGGAAATGTATTTTCCGTGGAAGATTTTATTCCGGCCGGTGCTACGGGCAAGATTTATGCCAATAGCAATAAAACCGGTATGTCGTGGGGTATGGAAGGAGACGAGATTATAGCTCTTGGAAAAGACAATATCGTATTCGGTGGCGAGGAAGAAGCCTATTTCAAAATTTCGTTTAATGCAGTTAGTTTCGAATTGACTTTGGGTAATGCTCAAAATTGGTCGCCGATTAGCGAATCGCTTTATATCTTCGGTACGATTTCCGGTCACTGGGACGATAACGATGCTCCCGACAATGGTATTTGGATAGAACGTTCGAAAACGAAGATGCAGGGATATCAAAATGGTAATCGCAAATATTGGGCATGGACTCCGCCGTCGGACGGTACGGGTAGCGTAGAAACCGATATGTGGGGCGCTATCGTTGCCGGACAATTTTATTTCAAAGAGGGAGGAAAAGATAATTTCTTGACATTCGCCAATCGTCAATTGACTTTGGGAGCAGAGGACAAGGCTGCCAGCTTCTCGATTACTTTGGGCGGAGCTTTCTCGATGAAAGTGTTTAAAGAAGGTGAAGAATATACCAAAGTAGAGTTGAGCGACGGTACTCGCACATTGGCTTATACGAACGAAGGTATTTATATTAACGGAGCATTGGCTCCTTCTGCCATATCTTTCTGTGGCTCTTCGTTGGCGTTGATCGATGGAGAGTACTTCTCGTACGAGGGATTGGCTCAGTTGACGAAAGACCAAACCGTAACGGCCGAGGGAGTCGATTTGTCTATGGCTTATTGTGATCACGACGTGTTTACCGGGGCCGGTAATCCTACTTGGAAGATGATTGCCCCGACAGGCGAATACTTGATACGTCTTGATGCTTTCTCGGGAACGGTTTACGTCATGAATAACGTGGGTTATCCCGATGTAATTTATATGGACGGCTGGTGTTGGAATAGATTTATGGGTATTGAACGTGGCTCTTGGAATGAAAAGACTCGTTTAACGTTGTATCGCACTTCGCCGACGGCGAATACCTATCAGGCAATAGCAACCATTTTGCCGTGGGGTGGTGACGTTTCGTTCTGGGCAGCTCCTTATACGGCAGAGGAATATGGTAAATACTGTATTTCTGCGAAATATTTTGACGGGGTGACTCCTGCTGGCGATAGTGGTTTGTTATTGCCTGTTCCGACAGAAGAAACTTACTATAAAATAGTTGTTGATTTGAAAGACGGATTTACTATCGACAAAGAAAATCTGGACGGTAATTATTACACGATTGTTCCGGCAAACGGTAAGAAATTTACGGTCACATTTACTCCTACAACATTATAATTACATAGCTTTTTCATTCCTTTATTGCGGAGCGGCAATCCCGCCGCTCCGCTTTTATTTTCTTAAATTCGATATATCATGATGAAAAAAATTATACATCTCTTTTTCCCGGTTATTATGCTTTCTCTTTTTTCTTGTCACGATACAGAAGCGAAACATGAAATGGAAGAACCGGATTTCGACGGCTTCGTAAAGATATCGTTGCAGTCGCAAATTACAGGAGTACAACCGATGACGGGTATCGTTTTGTGGGCAGATAACGCCAAGCGGAATACCGATGCCATCAGCCTTGAATATTCGTATATGCAATATACGGATATAGTGAAAGAAAAAGGCGTGTATGACTGGACTCCTCTCGAACAAATTCTCGATGCTGTCGCATCCCGAAAGCATCAAGCCATTATCCGATTTTGGTATACCTATCCGGGATATGAAAGCGCTGTGCCTCAATATATCCGCGAGTTGCCCGATTATGAAGAAACCGTGGCGTTGAGTGAGGGAAAACGGACCGGATTTCCCGACTGGCGGCATCCCGATTTACAACGGTTCCACAAAGAGTTTTATCAGAAGTTTGCAGAACGGTATGACAATGATCCGCGTTTGGCATTCCTTCAAACCGGTTTCGGCTTATGGGCTGAGTACCATATATACGATGGGCCGAGAATTATGGGACAGACATTTCCCTCCAAAGAATTTCAAGCCGAGTTTTTCAGGTTTATGAGCGAAACATTCAAGAGTACACCGTGGAGCGTTTCTATCGATGCCGCAAGTTCGGAATATACTCCTTTGGAAGCCGATGCTTCATTGAGAAATCTAAAATTCGGTGTGTTCGACGACTCGTTTATGCACGAGACGCACGACGAGTATAACGGCAAAAATTGGAAGATTTTGGGAGAAAAACGATATCAGACTTCGCCCGCAGGAGGTGAGTTCGGCTATTATACGAAATATGATCAGGAACATGTATTGGATTATCCCGACGGTATACATGGCCGGAATTTCGAAGGTGAGTCCAAACGGTTTCACATAACTTATATGATCGGGAATAACCAGCCTTCGTACCAGACAATGAATAGAATCAAACAAGCGAGTATGCTGTGCGGCTATCGTTATGAAATAACAGATGTGAGAGTGAAAGAGGACTCTACTTGTGTACAGATAAAGAATTCGGGAGTGGCTCCCATTTATTACGATGCCTACGTCGCAGTCAATGGAGTTCGTTCCGAGTCCAGCTTGAAAGACTTACAGCCGGGTCAGAGCCGTTGGGTAGGGATACCGGCCGGTAGTACCGATATGGAGATAACCATAGAATGCGATCGTTTGGTAAGCGGACAAAAAATCGAATTTGACGCCGATGTAAAAGGCGAATAATGAGGGTGAATGCCGGATAATGGCAATAACCGTTTATGCTTGCCGAGAGTTATACTTACTATTAATCCTTAATTTAATCCAAATGAAAAAGTTTTTATTGTTATCATTATTTTTGTCAGCTCTGTATGTAAGGGCGGCGGTTGTTCCGGTTTCGGGAACGGAAACTATTGCCGACGCTGTCTCTTCGGCAGTGGCAGGCGATATCATCGAGTTGTCCGAAGCTGTTACCTATGTAGGAAATGTCACGATAGATAAGTCCCTTACTCTACGTGCTGCCGAGGGGTTGGAGTCGGCTCCGATCATTCAAGGAAAGCTTTCGATAAAAGACGGGGCTACCATTCGGGGAATCGTTTTTGATGGAGCCTCCGAAGTTGCCGATGCGATTCGAATCGATGATACGGTCACCGGAGCTCCGGTGGTTATATCCGGTTGTACGGTACGTAATTATACCAATCGTTTTGTCTATGTTTCTTTGTCCGGTAAAATAGAATCGTTGACGATCGACGATTGTATATTTATAGGGGCAGACAACAGTACAACAAACAAAGCGATTTATGCTTCTAGCGCTCATACGCAGGTCGAAACTCTTTCCGTTACTAATTCTACATTCCTTAATTTTAATACAGGGAGCAATTATTTCTTCCGTATAAATTGTGGCGAAGAACTAGTCTTGATGCCGGTTGTATTGATCGACCATTGTACTTTCTATAACTGCTATGACCGTCGTGGCGTATATCTGTATAATGCAGGCCGTTCGACGATAAAAAATTGTATTTCGGCATTTTCGGAAAGAAGAGACGATACCAAGAGCTTTACGGCCTACGGAGATGAAAGCATTGTAAAGAACGTTATCTCCTATAACGTGGATTTGTATGGAAGTGCACCGAAAGAGAATATTATATCCAAGAATCCTCTGTTTGTAGATGCAGAGAATGGAAACTTCCAGCTGTACAAAGATTCTCCGGCTGTGGGAGCCGGTGATGACGGTAGCGATTTGGGCGACCCGCGCTGGGGCGTTTCTACTGAAAACGCACCGGTAGGCGAATTGCCTTATGAGTGTTTCAAAAAACCATACAGTATGTCCCCGACAACCCATTCGGTGCGTATTCTTTGGCAGACGTTGGATGCTAATCCGTCTGGTACGGTTTATTATGGGAAAACACCCGATTTGGGACAAAAGGTCACAGCCGAGACTGGTTGGAATGTGGACGGCGAGGGATTTGTACACGTTATCGAATTGACGGGACTCGAACCTTTTACAGAATATTATTATCAGGTGGGGGACGAAAGTCGTCGTTATGAAACGATTTGTACGGCGAAAACAGCCCCAGAGAAAGGAACCGATTTCCGTTTGGTCGCGTTCAGCGATGTACATGATAACGATGAAAAGATTTGGCAGAACTCAGCCCCGATTATGTTGGGTGTCGATCCCGATATGTGGATTACTATCGGCGATTTGGTAAATAAAGGCGATATGCGCACTTGGAACTCGGCATTTTTTATTCCCGGAGAATCCATGCTTACAGCGAAGACTCTTACTTCCGTTATCGGTAATCATGAAACGATGGATAAATCCGATGAAAACGGCCCTACTACTTATTACGATTATTTTTCTGTCCCATCTCATGGATATATCGATACCGATGAACGGATAGACCCGAGAGGAGAGTCCTATTTCGCTATGGACTACGGCGATGTGAAAATTATCGGTTGTAACTGGAATGAAGGTAAAGACGATCCTTCGTTTGCCACTGGTTCGAAACAGTTGACTTGGTTGGACGAGCAATTAACGAATGCCGATTCGAAATGGATATTTATTTTTGCGCATGTCAATGTCTATTCAACCAGTTATCATGGGCAGTGGTCGGCCAGCCAAAAGGAATATATAGCGCCGTTGTTGGAGAAACACGCATTGGCGGGTAAGCATATTCTTGTCTTTGGTGGTGACGAACATAATTTCGAGCATCTGTATAAAGCGGGCGTGCACTATCTTCGTCCGGGTGCGATGAACGGGAGCAACCGGGATCAATATAACATGGTGGATAAACCGTATAGTTTGATGTTTAATAAGATTGCCGGATTCTCTACGATCGATGTGTCGGAGAATGGTGAAAAGGTCAAATTGATTGCTCGCGACAGAGACGGGAATGAATTTTATTCGTATGAATTTACTCGTTCGGGAGGTTTAAAGCCGAGTTTATATATTACGGAACCGAACGGAAATAACGACCCGGTGACCGATAGTTTTAAAATCAAATGGTCCTGTTTCGATCCTCAGGGTACGGCAAAAATCAATTTGTATTATTCTTTGGACAGTATTAATGGAACTTCTATTGTAACAGGGTTATCCAGCGATGTACAGGCAATAGACTCGTACGATTGGAATGTACGCAATTTACAACCGAAAGGAGATTATTGGATTTATGGAACTATCGACGATGGAGTGAATACTCCCGTAAGGGCTTATGCCAAAGGTAAGGTGTCGGTTCTATGGGATACTACGCCTCCTCCTGCACCGAGTGAATTTACAGGAAATTTTGTCGATGGGAGAATTACGCTTTCTTGGAAAAATCCGGTTTATGAAATACCGGTGAATATCACGGTGGACGATTTCGAAAATGGAATAACTTCGGTCGAAGGTGTAGGCGATAGCGGTGGTAGAGGGTCTCTTGAAGAGGTAGACGGTTATGAGGGAAAGGCTCTTCAAATGACTTATGATATCGACAAGGCTTGGGGTGAATATGCGGCGGTTCTCGCTTTTGAAAAGGCACGAGATTTTTCCGATTCTCCTTATTTGGAGTTTTGGTATAAGGGAGATGGGTCGAGCCGGACATTGCGTCTTATTGTAAAAGAAGATAACGACTTGGACGGTAATGCCGATGACTGGTGGTATAACGAAACATTGCCGTTGAATTCGACCGAATGGAAAAAAGCGAAAATAGATATTCGCACTTTCCAAGCGTTCGATTGGCATCCGAATACGAGTAAGAAATGTGATGCTTTGCGAGTGATCTCGTTGGATTTTGTCGTTCCCAGTAGTACACCGTGCAGCGGTGGAGTGTTGGCTCTCGACGATATTGCTATGACAGGACTTATTAATCCGGCTCCCGATTTTGAGGCGACGACTATTGTCCTCCGTAATGACCGGTTCGCTGCTGATGAAACGGACGGCGAGGTTGTTTATGATGGAGATGGCGAGAGCTATACGGATTCCGAGTTAGAAAAAGCGACTTACTATTATGCTGCTTTTTCGCGCGATGATTTGGAAAACTATTCGGAATTTACCGAGGCGGCTACTTGGAAATATACGGTGACGACGGGTGTTGACGGTAATAAGAGAGTAGATTTTACGGTTGCTCCCAATCCAGTTCGCGAATATGTAACCGTAACTTTTCCCGGAGATAGCGTATCGGAACTCTCGGTCATAAATTCACAAGGGGAAATTGTTATGAGAGAAAAACTTAAAGAATCGGTTACTTCTTTGCCTGTTGAGGGGTTGTCCCCCGGAATTTATTTGGTTTCCGTGAAATCGTCGGGGCAGATATATAATCGGAAAATTGTCGTGGAGTAGTGTTAATAAGAAATGAAGTCCGGCAGAAAAATCGAGAATCGGTTTCTGCCGGACTTTTTTATTTTGAATGACGTAATGAAGTTTTTCCCAACTTTTAAATCGTTACAATGATAGTCTGGTTAGAGATGTAATTACGAAAATCAACGGTATAGACCGAAGTTGGGGTCTTCATTACAATAGTTTATACGCTGTTGAATCCACGCTTTGAGCTTATCGAAGTTTTCTCGGAAGTCGAAAGAGCTTTCGCTTAATCTCCAATCCACGCTGTAATCGGCAGGCCAAAGCACTCCGTTCTCTTTGGCCGAAGGTTCTATGAGGGTAGCGTATTCTTCCATATAGGCTTTCAATTCGGGATAACCATCTTTGACAAAAGCATTCCACTTTTGTTGATATAGCGTGCGTATCTCTTCATTGCTCAGCAAGGCTTTGATGAAAGTGTAGCCGCCACAGTCTCCGTTGTTGTCGACCATAGGAGTATTGGCAGGAGCACCTTCTCTTCCGTCGAATGTAAATGCCCAGTCGAAGTCCCATACCGGGCCGAATTTGTAGACTCCATCGAGTGAATCTTTATAAAGTTTGAAACTCTTGGGATGCCTCATTTCATGATTGGAAGATAGAGAATTGACCATGAAGAAATTAACGACCGATTCAATGTCGATATATTCTTTTAAACTACCTGTCGAGGGAGTTGTCATCACGGCGGTGAGCATGGCTGAGAAATCGTTCTTCCATGTATCGAAATATTCATCGGCCGTGAGTCCGAGGGCAGGAGCTATTTCGGTCAGATCCGGGTCGGAAATCATTACGGGTAGGGTTCGGGTATTGTTATACCCGTTTTGAACTGCGGTATGAGAATAGAGATCGTAAGCGAATTTGTAATCTTCGTCGTAGTTCGAGTCTATTTCGAATAACATTCCTTTTTCTTCGTCGATATCGACGCTGCCACTGCCGATTCCTGTTTTTTCGGTGAGCATATACTGGCCTTTGCAGATGCCGTTGAAATAAACTTTTACCGGTACGCAATGGTTCGCAAAAGGCATTTCGAGGTAATTGGCAAGCCAAAGAGCTACGGTATTGCGCATAAGAGAGCAGTCGATGTAGTTGGCTATCAACGCGAATGATTTTGCTTTCTTCATGCCGCAGACCTCTGTTTTCTTATCCATTTTGAAACGATAGGGTTTCTTTTTCATATTCCACGTGGAGTTACCTCGACCGCGAAATATAACTTCTTGTTCGGGCAGGTCGTCGTACATTCCGTTTCCGTCCATGCGCAGTATGGCCGGATGTTCGTCACTCTTGCTGCCGGTAAGTTCCGTCCACTCGGGGTGATCGGTTAGATTCACGTGAAATTCGGGAATCCCTGTGGAACGGACTACAACACTGTCGATAGCTTCTATATTGATAGTGGTCGTATTACCTTTGGCATCGGTTACTTGCATTTTGTCGTAACCCGAGGAGGGTGATCCCTGATAGGTTATTTCTTGTACGTTGTTGAACGTATTGATTTGCTTGTCGTTGCGGAACACGTGGAAATGTTCGTGTTGAGCCATTGCAGAACCGCTTATGAGAACGGCTGCGGTGAGAAGTAGAATTTTTTTCATTTTGCAACCGCTATTTTAAGTGTGTTTTTATTATAAGTCAATACATATATGCCTTTGGGCAGTTCGGAGATAGAGAACTCGTAATCGCCCTCGGCACGACTACTTTTAACTATTCGTCCGTCGATGGAACAAAGAGTGACCGTGGAACCCTCGGGTAAGTTACTGAGAATGATTCTGTCGGAGTTGAGTATGCAATTTGTTCCGCTTGCGGTCGGCGATTCTATTCCGGTCCACACGTCGTCGCTGCCTGCACTTGTAGAGAATGTCCAGTTTTTTATGTCGATGACAGGCAGGACTATGTCGCCTTTGGTGCAAGTGATTACTAGATTCCCTTCGGCAACCGCTGTTTTCATATCGTCTTCGATGGTTACTTTCATTTCGGAGCCATCTGATTGGTTGACGATAATGCTCTTGTAAGAGGCTGCCGGAAGATGATGTGGTATTATGGCAAAGAGACCCAAAAGAAGAGGTATTACAATCTTTTTCATGGTAAATTAAATTTGTTTAATAAATTTAGTTACAAAGCTACATGTTTTAATCATGTTAATCAAGAGATTTTTTTGAATTTATATTCAAAAAAACAATATATTATGTCTTGGTTTATCGAATAGCTCTGTAAATTTTTTATTGAATGCAGAGTTATCCCGTAGCCGATGTTGAAACTGACTTTGTCCCGATATTACTATCGGTTAGTATATTCAAAATAACCTCTGTGTTTCTCCATTTGAGGGAATGGAAGTGTTGACGATTATGGTCGAAGGATAGAGATTAAGGTAGTTGGAAAAAAATAAAAAATGAAATCCGGCAGAAAAATCAAGAAAAGACTTCTGCCGGATTTTTGTTATTGCAAATAAGGTAATAAAACGTCTTTCCAGACTAGATAACCATCTCCGAGCAGATGCAGTCCGTCATTCGTATATTGGGGATCGAGTACGGTCGTTCCCGGAGTCGTCAGATGTGGAAACAGATCGATGTATGTATATTTCTCTATCGGGGCAAGCTCTTCTAATTGCTGGTTTATTTCAATAATTTGGGGCGTTTTTCCCACAATTGTTTTGAATCGTTCGAAAGAGTCGTTCGTGGGTAACAAACTTTGTATGTAAAGTTGTGTGGAAGGGGTTTCTTTCTTAATCTTTCGAATGATTTGGGTTATGTTCTTAACGATGCTGTCGGTTGATAAATGATGTGCGATGTCGTTGATACCGATCATCAGGAATATTTTTGCCGGTTTCCCTTTGATAATCGGGTCGAGACGATCGTAAACCCCCATTGAAACGTCCGAACTTATTCCTCTGTTTTTGATATTGGGGTTATTGAATAACTCGTGCCATTCGCAACCGTTCGTGATACTGTTTCCTAAAAATACGATATCGTCGCTGTCGATAGGTAACTTCTCGAATAATGTGGAGCGTTGGTAATAAAACTGATTATATTGGTATGCTTCTTGTGCCGACAGGCTCATTACGCATATCGATAGCCCTAAAAGGATAAAAAACGGTTTCATAAATTCGATGTGTTTATGAGTTTGAATTTTCTGCGTGGTAGGCATCGACTGCTTTTTTCACAGAACCGTGCAGAAGCAATAATCGTTTGGCTTGGTCATAGTCCATGCCCAGTTCTTCCGACACCATACGAGTGCCCCTGTCTACTAGTTTTTGGTTGGAGAGCTGCATATTTACCATACGGTTACCTTTGACCCGTCCCAATTGTATCATGACAGATGTTGTTATCATGTTGAGAATCATTTTTTGCCCGGTTCCCGATTTCATGCGGGAACTCCCCGTAACGTATTCAGGTCCGACAATCATTTCGATCGCCACGTCGGCCTCTTTCGATATGGGGGAATCGGGATTACTCGATATGGACCCGGTGAGAATACCGTGCTCTCTTGCCGCATGTAGAGCTCCGATAACATAAGGGGTTGTACCCGATGCCGCGATTCCTATCACCGTGTCTTTTTCGTTGATGTTATGCTCTTTCAGTTCTTCCCAGCCGCGGTTCATGTCGTCTTCGGCGTTTTCGACCGGATTACGTAAAGCTGTATCGCCGCCGGCGATTAGTCCGATGACCAATGTCGGGGGCATACCGAATGTCGGGGGAATTTCCGAAGCGTCGAGTACTCCGAGACGTCCGCTGGTTCCGGCTCCCATATAGAAAATGCGTCCGCCTTGTTTCATGCGGGGAACGATTTGAGATACCAATTTTTCTATTTGAGGAATCGCTTTTTTCACGGCCAAAGCGACTTTCTGGTCTTCGGTATTGATATCTTGCAATATTTCCAATACCGATTTTTTTTCGAGGTTGTCGTAAAGAGACGGTTGTTCGGTTATTTTTACGAATGCCATAATATGCGTTTTTATAAAGTTGAATGAAATTCGACGAGTCCTTCCATAGGACTTTTTATGATTGTTCCCAATTCTATTTGCAGGGCAAGGGCGGCTTCTTCCAAAACTTCTTTGTAATAGTATGCGATAGACCCGATGAAATGTACTTTTACATTTTTGTAGTCATATTGCATGACATTACGGGTGAAGAAGTTTTTGAATCCGTTCAGAACGATTCTGTGGATACAAGGCTCTTCGATATTTTCGATGAGGAACGGCGATACCGATGCCAAAAAACGATTGGGGAAAGGCTTCTTGTATACGTTATCCAAAATTTCTTTTGGCGTGAGATTGAAGCGGTTGAAAAATTTTTCTTTTAGTTCGGGAGTCAGTTGGTTTTTCAAACAGTCGCCGACCAATAATTTTCCCAAAACAGCGCCGCTGCCTTCGTCGCCCAAGATATATCCCAATGGGGATATGTTGTTTACGATCTCTTTGCCATCGTAATAACAAGAGTTCGATCCGGTCCCCATGATACAGGCGATACCCGCTTTATGTCCACAAAGGCTGCGGGCAGCTGCTAACAAGTCGCTCCCGACTTCGATAGTTACCGGTATGTGCCTATAAATGGCATTGTGGACAATCTCATTCTTTTCTGGAAAGGCACAACCTGCCCCATAGAAATAAACGGCATCTATTTTCACTCCGTCCAAATGGGGCATGAGTTTATCTTTTACCACTTGGCTTATTTCCTCTTCTGTCTGAAAAAACGGATTGGTTCCCTCCGTTGTGATTCTTTTAACCTGTTTTCCGTGGTTTACTACGCACCAATCGGTTTTGGTAGAACCACTGTCTGCAATAATAATCATATCTTTATATATATTTTCTTTTTATACAAAACATACCCTATAATCCAGTTTACACCGATAAATAAAAGAGCGAATATAAGCGATGCAAAAGTTTCGTCTTTGAATAGAGGAACGAGCCATTCGTTGTAAATCATTCCTTTCAAAGTCATACTCGCTCCTCCGTAAGTAACGTAAATACTACCGATGAGGATGCTTAACACAGCTCCCAATACGTACATGAATAAGGGATTGATACCGAATGCTTCGAAAAATCGACTCCATTTTTTGTATCCTTTGATGTCTATGATCCAGATGAGCAAAGCCAATGAGCTGGCTGCTAATCCGCATGTGGTGAGAACAAATGTAGGAGACCATATTTTTTTGCTGATAGGACAACCGTATTCGAGAAGTAATCCGGCAAAAGTGAGTATCGTTCCTGCAATGAAAAGATTCTGCATGCGTACGGCGTTATCTTTTGTACGCATGATGAGTCCTCCGCAAAATATGCCGACAAGTACGTGGCATATCGACGGTATCGTACTGAGCAACCCCTCGGGGTCGAGAGCGAGCCCGTTATCGTGATACATGTGGTTGCTTCCTAAAATAGCTCTGTCGACTACCGAGATGATGTTATCTTCGGAAAATTCGAACCCTTTTCCTGTTATCAGTATGACGAAATAGGCAATCAACGTGACCGATACGATGTGGGGTATATATTTATGTTTGACAATCAAGGCGATAAATGCGGCTGCTCCGTAGCAAATCGCTAAACGGGGCATGACTCCCAAAATTCGGATATGGTCGAAATTCCACATAGAGCGGCCCAATCGTTCGAAAAAGGATAGAGACTCTCCCCCCAGTTGATGATAGGTACGCATGGTTAATCCGAACCAAGCGATAGCCAATCCGATAGCGAAGATAACAATCGTGCGGCGTATGATTTTCCACGCTACCGCTCCCGATAGTCGGAAGTCGAATTTTCTCAACGACATATAAGTCGATATTCCCATGATGAACATGAAGAACGGAAAAACGAGGTCGGTGGGAGTCAGACCTATCCATTCGGCATGGCCGAGCGGTGCATAGATATGTCCCCACGAACCGGGATTATTTACCATAATCATTCCGGCGATGGTGATACCTCTCAGTATATCGAGAGAAAGAAGCCTTTTATTAGGCGGGTTGTTCATGGCATTTATTTTTTGAAGTTGTACATTTATCCACTAAATAAACGATAGAAATATAAGGTATTCCTGCATTGGTCGTCAGTCCTATTTCGCAAGTGCGGCTATTGGAATAACCGGTTTTTACTCCTGCTTTTTCTATTTGAGGTTTTAGCTTTCTGAGAGCATAGGCGTTGACCTCGGGATAAGTGAATCCCCTGTCACCGGCGAACCCGCAGCAACCTACTTCCTCGGGAACAATTACTTTTGTAGAACATAAACGAGCCAAATCGACGAGCATGTTTCCCAAATTCATTTTTCTCATCGAGCAAGTGATATGAACGGCGATTGGTTCGTCGATAGGAGAAAAAACGAGTTTGTCTTTCAGGAAAGTATATATGAACTCTACCGGTTCATATAGTTTTACTTGGGTCATGACCTCGCGCATACGGTGCAGACAGGGACTTTGGTCGCAGAGTACAGGATATTTTCCTCCGTTGCTGGCTTTGTATAGCGCAGCTTCCAATTCGGCCGATTTTCGGTCGGCAATGTCCATCATACCTTTGCTTTCCCAGATTGTTCCGCAACAGAGATTCTTCATGTTTTCGGGAAAGATGACTTCATATCCGGCTTTTTGCAGCAAGGCGACAGTCTTGTCGATCAGAGGCGTTTGGTCGGGTGAATCTTTCGCCGTACCCATAGTTTGATTGATACAGCTTGGGAAATAGACCACTTTCAGAGATTCTTCGTGCTGTTGTATTCGATGAGGATAATAGGGTTTGGGCATAGATGGTGTCCACAATGGAACACCTATTTGGTGAAGACCTTGCCCAATAGAGCTCATGACTTTGTCGCCCAACATATTGTGGGCCATGTTCGCCAAGTAAAGAACAGGTCTGAGAGCCGATTTCGTTTCGGCAAAATGATTGGCGACGAAATCGCCGGTTTTGTATCCAATGCTTTTTTCGGGTAAATTCGCTTGTCTGATATCGTGCGTTAAATCGCCTACATTGATTCCCATCGGGCAAGACATGGAACAAAGTCCGTCTCCCGCACAGGTTGCGTTTCCTAAATATTTGTATTGTTTCTGCAATGTTTTCAGCCGTTCCGAACTTTCCGTATCGGATAGTTTTTTGAGCCGGGAAATTTCCCGTTGAATGACGATACGTTGACGGGAAGAAAGAGAGAATCCACAAGTCAGGCAATTCACTTCACAGAATCCGCACTCTATGCACTTGTCTACGTGAGCGTTTGTCAGAGGCATAGGTTTGAAGTGTTTTAAATGGCAATGTGGGTCTTCGTTGAAAATGACACCGGGATTGAGTAATCCTTTCGGATCGAACAACTCTTTGACGGCTTTCATGAATCCATAGGCCCTTTCTCCCCATTCGTATTTGACGAATGGAGCCATATTCCGTCCGGTTCCGTGTTCTGCTTTCAGCGAACCGTCGTACTTGTCCACCACCAATGTTTTTACTTCGTCCATCAGTTTTTCATATCGGGCGACTTGTTCGGGAGAGTCGAACGACTGGCTGATGATAAAGTGGAAGTTTCCCTCTAACGCATGTCCGTAAATACAAGCGTCGTGATATTCATTCGTTACCAATAACTCTTGTAAATCGGCGGTCGCTTCTGGCAGCTCTTTCAATGGAAACGCTACGTCTTCGATCAAAACGGTCGTACCCGGCCGGCGAGTTCCTCCTACCGATGGGAAAATACCCGAACGGATAGCCCAGTATTTCGAATATTCTTCGGGTTTGTCCGTAAAGTGAATAGGAGTAACGGTTTCGAATGGAGAAAGTATCTTTTTTATTTCTTCGATATTGGCTTGTAGTTCTTCGGGAGTATCGGCCTTCGTTTCGGTCAAAACTGCTGTAAGACCCGTTCCGGTCGTGTCGTTGACCGAAGCCAAAGACTTTTTGTCGAGCAGCTCTGCACTGAATACGGGACCGGGTTTCATGGCAACGACCGCTCGACAGGCATCCTTTATGTTCGAAAAGTAAAGCATGGCACTCGCCGAATAGGGATAGTCATGCTCGGTTTTCATCGTAACTTCCGATAAGAAAGCGAGCGTACCCTCTGACCCCACCATGAGGTGGGCGATAATATCGAATGGGTCGTCATATATCACAAAAGGTAATAAATTCAACCCGGTGACATTTTTGATGGAATATTTTTTGCGGATACGGTCACTCAGTTCGTTGTCGTTTCGTATTTCGTCTCTTATCTCGATGATTTTGTTCAAGAACGGGGTGTGTTTTCTTTCGAATGTCGTTCGACTTTCCGGGTCGCCGGTGTTCAACCGAGTACCGTCGGCAAGCACGATTTTCGCCGAAAGCAATTCTTTGTCGCTGTTGGCGTGTGTACCGCAGTTCATACCGGATGCATTGTTCATGACGATTCCGCCCACCATAGCCGATTTTACCGATGCAGGATCGGGTGCGAATTTACGACCGTGGGGTTTTAATATTTCATTGACACGTGCCCCGATAATACCGGGTTGGAGTGTAATGCGTTCGAAATCTTCCGAGATGGAATATTTTTCCCAATTTTTCCCGGCTACGATAAGTATAGAATCGCTTATGCTTTGACCTGAGAGTGAAGTTCCTGCCGCTCGAAATGTGACAGGCAGTGTATATTTGTCGGCCAAAGCGAGGAGCCGGGAAACTTCATTTTCGTCTTTTGCCCGAATGACTATTTTCGGGATTAGTCGATAGAATCCGGCATCGGTTCCCCAAGCCAACAAACGAAGTTCATCGGTATATATCCGATCTTTCGGGATAAATTTCCCGATTTCTTTCAGATAAGCGTTATACTTTTGTTCTTTCATCTCGGTACGTTAAACAATTTGTTCTTTATTTATAGAGATAATATTTTCGAGATAGTTTTTTGAAATCTTCGACGTCTTTATACCAATAGTCCTTGATGTCGTCGAAATGGTAATTTTTTGAAAATCTTTCTCTTATTTGGTTACTTCCGCATACCTTGTCGAACATGTCGAATCGGCTTTCATTTTCTTTGCAAAATGCGGGTTTATCGGGATACAAGGCGGCCAATTCTTGCATGATGTAGAATTGAACTTCGGAAAGTCGAGCTTTTTTATAATCCAAAATATGTACTTGTACTCCTTGTAAATGTTCCCCTTTTCCGAAAGCGTAGAAAGGCTTCAAATGCATGGGGCGGAATTTAATACCCGGCAGGTTCAAATTATTCATGCGGTCGGCGAGCTTATCGGCATCTATCCATTCTGCTGCGAACATTTGGAACGGTATGGTATATCCCACTCCGATGGAGAGGTAGGGCAGCTCTCCCACGATTCCCGACAGGGGGTAGAAGTATGCCGAATGGGGATGCGGAATATGTGGTGAGGAGGGTATCCATTGCAAACCTGTTTTAGTATAGTCCATGCTTCGTTTCCAATGCTTCATGGGGACGACTGTAAGTTTGCAGTCTTTGGCAAGCATGTGTTCTCCCACCAACATTCGGGCAAGCTCTCCGCAAGTAAGTCCGTAAATGTATGGTATTTTGAATTGGCTTACGAAAGAGATGTAACCGTCTTCCACGAGATTCCCTTCCACTTTCTCTCCTCCGATGGGGTTGGGTCGGTCGAGTACGATAAATTCGATTCCGTTTTCAGCGGCCGCTTCCATAGCCACGCCCATAGTACTGATGTAAGTAAAGGAGCGACAACCTATATCTTGTATGTCGTAGACAAGCACATCAATACCTTGTAACATTTCGGGTGTCGGTTTTCTGGTTTTCCCATATAGCGAATATACCGGTAATCCGGTCGATGGGTCTGTGGAATTTTCTACCTTATCGCCGGCATGCACGTCGCCGCGCACGCCGTGTTCGGGCCCGTACAGGGCCACCAAATTGACGTTAGGAGCTTCGAACAGAATATCGATAGTAGATTTCAACGAATTATCAACCCCTGTCGGGTTGGTAATCAAGCCTACTCTTTTCCCTTCTAATATTTTGAAATTATCTTTTTTCAGAACTTCGATACCCGTCATTGTTTTTTGTGCGCTCAGTCCTCCTGTAAGACTTGTAATCAAACACAAAATTATATACTTTTTTAATTTCATAGACTTTATTTTTTATATTATTTTGTTTCTGTCTCTTTTTCTTCTGTCTCTTTTTTCCCGTAATTGGGATCTATTTTTATGAATGCACATACTGCAATAGTCGCTGCACAACAGATCATTACCCAATAGAAGAAGTGTTTATATCCTATGAGTTCTTGCAGCCAGCCGGCAGCCATGCCGGGTAACATCATACCTAAGGCCATGAATGCCGTGCAAATGGCATAGTGGGCCGTTTTATGTTCCCCGTCGGAGAAGTAAATCAAATACAGCATATAAGCTGTGAATCCAAATCCATAACCGAATTGTTCGATAAAAACGCAGAGGTTGATGACGAACAGGCTATCGGGTTGGTAATAGCTGAGATAAACGAATGTAGCGCAGGTGAGGGAAATACTCCAAGCCATAGGCCAAAGCCATTTTTTGAGTCCACCTTTTGCCGCTACGATTCCACCGATGATTCCACCGATCGTCAAACCTAAAATCCCGATAGTACCATATACTAAACCGACTTGTCCCGTTGTCAGTCCTAATCCCCCTAATTCTTTGGGGTCGAGCAAGAACGGGTTGATAAGTTTTACCAACTGGGCTTCGGGCAATCGGTATAGTAGCATGAACAGGACAGCCACCCATACTTGTTTTTTCTGGAAGAATGTGACAAACGTGGCAAAGAACTCTTTGAAAATGTTCGAGGCGGTTGCTTCACATACAGCTTTGTCTGATTTCGGTTTAGGTAAAATGTACTTGTGATACAAGCATATAGCGATAAAGAATCCGGCGAGGACAAAGAATGTGATTGACCATGCCAGCGAGATATTTCCCGATGTGGATTCGAACGAAGCATTCGATGCTTCTTTTAATTTCGGGTCTATTTGTACCGCGATATAAGCCGGCTTATCCCAATTCTCTTCGGTAAATTCCAAACGGTCGCCTTGCGTGAGATAGATACTTTGGTCTCCGCTTTTGTGCACTGTATTTAAAACGACCTTTTCTTCTTTTTCGGGCTTTTGGGAGAGGCAAACTTTTATAACGCCCATATTCCCGGTGAGCTTGTGTTCGGTTCTTTCTCTTTTTTCACCGAATGTCTCTTTGATAAAGGTGTTTATTTTTTCGCCTATTCCGCTACTGTTTTCATCTTTTGTTTGCGATGGGTTTTTCGCCTCTGCGAGGACAAATCCGTTCGCAATGTTTTGGCATTTTACCCATGCGTTGATAGAGTCTACTGCATGGGGATCGGCCGTTGTTCCTATTTCGAGGGTGGAGGGTGATGCGACGAAGTGCATTTCTTCATTGTTTGCGTCGATGATGTAGTCGGTGGAGGGAAGAACTATTTCGTTGGCATATTCCGGACCGGCCTTTATTTCGAGGTTCAACGGAGTGAGGCCTGTATTCGATTCGAGCAATCCGGCGAGAATCACCAGCAGACCTTGTCCGGCTATGGTCGCGACTCTGTAAAAGGTGCTGCGGATACCCACGTACATCGCTTGGTCGTGGGTATCGAGAGCCAACATATAAAATCCGTCGGCTGCTATGTCGTGGGTGGCAGAACTGAATGCGACCAACCAGAAAATGGCGAGTGTTATTTGAAAGAAATGCGGGGCAGGAATGGTGAATGCGATACCTGCCAGTCCGGCGCCTACCAACATCTGCATAGTGACTACCCACCATCGTTTGGTTTTCAGTAAATCGATGAATGGACTCCAAAACGGTTTGATTACCCACGGCAGATAAAGCCAACTGGTATATAACGCTATGTCGGTGTTCGATATGCCTAATCTTTTATACATGATGACCGATATGGTCATAACGGCTACATAGGGTAATCCCTGTGCAAAGTAAAGAGTAGGGATCCACGCCCAGGGTGATGTTTTCTTTTGAGGGTTCATGGTGTGTATTTTAATATAGTTTTTCTATGTTCGCACCTACGAAATAGTGTAGCAGTATTTCGCGATAAGGATAGCCTTGTTCGCCCATGACGGCGGCTCCGATCTGGCAGAGTCCTACGCCATGTCCCCAGCCGGCTCCGTGTATGACGAACCGTTGGGGTATTCCGTTCTGTATATCTTCTCGCTCTACGACGAAGGCCGAGCTGTATAAATGAGACGGAGATAGTACACGGCGAATTTCCAGCTCTTTCCCGATAATAAGGGTTTGTTTGCTACCTTGTATCTGTAACCGTACCAATCTGCCCGACGTTCCTCGTTCTATGGGTTTTAGGTCGATGATTTCACCGAAATCGATTCCGGATTTTTCATGAATGAGGTGAGCCAGCTCGCTTTGGGAGTAAACAACGGACCATCGATAGAAATCGGTCGTTTCCTGATCGTAATTGTTGAGAACCTGCGAGAGTATCTTTTTGTCGGTCGTATTACAGAAGGCTGTGGGGGAGGTGTATATCCATTGCCGGGCGGTGTCTTCGTTCTTCAAGTCGGGAAAATCTTTTTCATTTTTGTCGTCCCGTAGAGCCGTCAGGTAGGGGGGATTTATGTTTTCCCAGCAAGAGGAAAATTCTTCCACGACGCCTCCGCAGCATTTTGAAAAGCGGGCATCGCATATTTCGTCATCGTATGTGAGAACTTCTCCGTGCGTAGCTTGTATGGCTTGTGCGACAACTTCGGTACAGGCCCGAGTGATGCCTTGATAGCGTTGACAATGATCGTCGGCACATACGTCGAAGTTGATATGGTCTTCCCGGTCATACCAGTGAATCAGTTCTTTGTCGGTACGAATCAACGAGTCGGGTTTCTTTCCGGCTAACTCTTTGTTTTTTCGTATTTGGGCCAACAACCAACTCCGAGAAATGACGGCGTGCGATTTCAATAGTTCGAGCGAGGCGGTCGCACTCATTTCGGAAGATATGACACTAAGTAGATAGTCTTCTACGCTCAAAGCGTTTATAGCTGTGATAAGTCCGTTTTCCACTATCAGGTTCAGATTACCTTTGAAAGTTTGGTCTTCTTTCCTTTCCCAATGAAATTTTACTCCGATAGTCACCTCTTTGAGACAAAACGAATAGTCTTCTTTTTCGGGAGTGAAAACGATTCGGGTATAGCGGTTTCCGTTCCAGAAGATCTGTTTCCCGTCCGTATGAGCCTCATGCTCTCCTGAGACTGGAACGCCATTTGCCAGATACGTCCCGTTGAAGACGAAACGTATTTGTCGTTCTGACATGATTCCTACGGTAACTTGTGGCTCTTTCATGAATATTTATTTAAGTTTTTCTATTATTTCGTACATCTTTTCCCGGTCGAGGCAGACTTCTGAAAGTATTTTTTCGAGATGTTCAGCGTCGATTTTCCTAAAATCTTTTTCGAGAGGGGTGATGAACACACCTCCCATATCGACCGAGGCGGGGCTGAGCAAGATATTTTCGTCGCCTTCGGCGAAATAACACGACGGTCGATGCTGGGCTCTCGGGAAAATACAAGAGCTCCATTTACCATCTTCATACCATGTGAGTATGTTCATCATGGGTTCCGGTTCGCCCTCTTTTAGTTCGAGTGCGTTATAGAGCTTCACAAAGAGCTTTTCGGCGGTTTCTTCCGATTCCGCTTCGATAAGGAAGAAGGGACAGATATAATCCTCGACTTGACTTAGACGAGCCGATTTTTCGGTTCGTATGGGAATGCGCCTATACTTTTTCAACTCCTTTTCGAGAGGTAGAAATCCTTTGTTACCGGCTTGGAAATGAGCATGGTCTGGGGCCGATGCTCCGCATTTGGGGCCGTTGTAGAACAGTACGTAATGTTCGGCAGCATGAGCCAAACGAAGCATGTCTCCAAATCTCTTTTCGATAAGTTGCGGTAGGTGCTCGTTTACCGGAATGGTAAAGTGTTCCGGGAATATAGGGAAAGGATTAATCAACCATGTATAGCTGCCATCGGGTAATCCTTCTTGCACTTCCGGACGGTTTTCGGCACACAAAAAACATTTGCGCTCTTTCAGCGATTGAGTATCCACTTTGGCTGCCGAAGATACGATACGGGCCGGGTTGAATTGTATCTTGACCGTACAACCTTCTACCGTTAGTTCTTTAACCTGTACCGCTTCCAATGCTTTGTAATTGTCACGCGCCGATTCCCATACGGAGAGTTGGTCGGTCAGTAATTGTTTGGCTTGTTCCGATGTAACTTTCATTTGCATTATTTTTTGTTCATGGCGATGCGGGCTTGTAATTCCCATGTACGAATACGATCTTTATATAAATTGTTGGCGTTCATCTTTTCGATACTCAGTGAAGCGTCGGAGTTGTCGTCCCAACGGCGACACAAATAAACTACTTCGTAAACGCGCCCTATTTGGTAATGGCGCGAGATGTTCAAACCGAGGGCATAGTCTTCGCCATAACTCGTATTGGGAACCTTCACTTGACGGAGCAGTGGCGTGTAGAAGGCTCTGGGTGCGCCTAATCCGTTAATGCGGAGTGCATTGTTCCGTCCGTTCTCGGGAGTCCACTCTTTGTGGTCGATGATACCCGGAGCAATCATGTTCATATTGAAATCGGTCATCATGTAAGTTCCTACGACCATACCGCAGTTTTGGGCATAGAATGCATCGATCATGGTTTGCAGGGTATTTTCGTTGTTGTATACATCGTCGCTGTCTAATTGTACGGCAAATTTCCCGCATTTGGAATGATGTACGCCCATGTTCCAGCAACCGCCTATACCTAAGTCATTTCGTTCGGGAATAAGATGGATTACTCTTTCGTCGCCGGCAAAGCGATCGATAGCCTCCGAGGTTCCATCGGTCGAGTGGTTGTCGATAATAATCAGATTGAATTTGAAGTTCGTTTTTTGTTTCAAGACCGAGTCGATGGCATCGGCAATGGTGCGTACACGGTTCCGTACGGGAATGATTACCGAAGCCTCGTATTCGAAATTGTCGGCGTTGAATTCGATCTTTTCGAATACCGGTTCGAGATAACCGCCTATTTCTTTCAAGTGTTCAGTACATGCGGCTTCCATTTCTATTTGTACGCCCCGGTTTTTGGGATTTACATAATCGAATATTTTCTCTCCGCTTTTTCGGGTATCGTTTTCGACTTCGGAGTAGAGATATTCGTTAATGTGTACTAACGATGTTTTTTGAGATAATTTCAGACGGAGGTCGTATAATCCGGCAAATTGGAAATCGGTTTTCATGCGGGCAACTGCATCTTTGAGTGCTTCGGCGTTGAATAACAGCAGGGAACCGAAATTAAAATCGTCTCGCAAACTGCCGAACTGATAGTCGATGACCGGGGCTTTCTTCTGTTCTCCGTCGATTACATGGTAGGAATCGGCATATACCATACCGGCTTGGCTGTCTTCGGCGATGTGAACCATACGTTCGAGTGCGAAGTATCCTAACTCTAATGTGGTGTGTTTCGTATAAAGCAATGTGAAATCGGCATCGCTGTACGCTGCCAAAAGTTTCATAGTGGTCGAGGCGTTAAGCGACGGAATGTCCAATATTTCACAACCTTCTATTTGTTCTTTGCTTTTTTCCGAAGATAGCAAATATATGTTCTTCACATATTCGCAGTTGCGTAATCCTTTGATGGTTTCGGTAACTTGAACTTTACCAGAAAAAGGTATGAAACAGTTTATTGTTTTCATAGGGAAAATTATTTGTGTTTGTTTATTTTATAATCGATTACCAACAATCCTATTTCACCGCCGGTGGCAGTAAACAGACATTTGTTTTTAGAGAGCGGTACGAGTGTACTGATGAGCGAATTACCCACTTTGTGTTTCCAGAGTACTTTGCCTGTGTGGGCATCCAACCCGAACATCAATCCGTTTTTGGTACTGCCGAAAACAACACCCTCTTTTTCAACCGGCATGGACGGGGCGTGCTCATATCCGAATCCGACATTCGAAGCCCATATTTTTTCAGGGAAGTCGGTAGTGGCAGAGTAACATACGACACTGTCGTTCATGGTTTTACTGTAAATTCTCCGTTTGTCTTCCGACAGGCCGACGGTCTCACGTACCATCGATTCTTTGGTTCTCCATACGGTTTTTCCGGTAGAAGCATCGATAGCTGTCAATGCTCTTTCGGGGTCGGCGATAAATACTTTTCCATTTGCCGCCACGGGCCAAACGGCCGCTGCCGAATAGAATCTACCCGGTTTCCCTTCGTGCCATTTCCAAACTTCTTTTCCTGTTTTCTTATCGAGGGCATAGAGGTTTTTATCCCATGCTCCGAATATCACGAGATTGTCGTAAACGAGGGGTTTGGTTTCTATGTAGCCTTCTACGCCGTCGTAACTCCAAACGACAGTTCCCGATTTGATGTCGATTGCGCGAAATTTGTGGTCGCTGCCTCCGATGTAGGCTATTCCGTTTCGTATGGTAACGGCTCCCAATACGGGTGCTTCGGTGTTTATTTTCCACAACAGTCGGCCGTCGGATGCATTCAGACCGTATATATTCATGTCGGCAGAGCCGAATACGACGACGTTTTTATCGGCGGCAGGTGTCCCTATGATACGCATATCCGATTTGAAACTCCACAGTTTTCGGCCGTCGGTGGCCGAATAACAGGAAACGGCCCCGGAGTCATCGCCTACGTAAACTTTTTTATCCCAATAGGCAGGTGAGGAGAATATTTCATATCCGCTTCTGACGAGCCATTGCTCCGAAACTTGCGGGAACTCTTTGTTAACCGAGTAATCAGGACGAGGATAACCGGCATTGCTTTTGGGATAATTCATTCCGGTCATGGAGTATGCTCCTTTACGGGTAGGAACATTACCTATTTTATGCTCGTAAATGAAAATAGAATCAGGGGTGACTTCACACAGAGAGTATCCGCCTGTTTTCTCTTTGGCTCGTAGGTTCGACCGGCACAGAATACCGGGGATACCATCGTATTCCAGTTGCATATATTTGTGGTAATGTCCGCCCATGACGAGTCGGATATTGTAGGGGCGTATGGCATCGGTAACGTCGTACCAGTTATCTACATCGCCCGGTTGTAGGGGGTAGTGAGTGATAAAGATTACGGGCTTTTCTTTACCGGCTTTGTCCAATTCCGTTTTGATCCAGTCGATGTCCTGAGGCGCCACGTGACCATCGGCCATTCGTATGATGGGGCCTGAATTTACTCCCATGAATAAGATACCGTCATGTTCGAATTTGAATCTTTCGCTTCCGAATACCCTTGCGAAATCGGTTACTCCCGATTCACTCCATTTCGTTTCATGATTACCGGGAATGATATGGTATTCGACATTCAGTCGGTCGAGTAGCGATTTGACCACTTCCATCGATTTGCGATCTCCTATATTGGTGATGTCGCCCGATACAATGACAAATTCAATGCCCGGAGTATCGTTGATTTGGTTTACCGACCGGGCTAAATCGTTGTAAGGGATAGAATCTCCGGCGGTAATGTGTATATCGGTGAGAAATGCGAATTTGAAATTGGCGGCTCTACTACCGATAATGACAAGCAATAAAAGCGAGAGAGAAAGATAAATTCTTTTCATAACTTATTGATGGGTTATTGTTTGGTCGAAAGATGATAGAATGGCATTCATCAGCTCATTCCTTTGTTTTTCCGTTTTGATGGTTTCGAACGGGTATCCTAAAATGCATGTGTTATAACGCTGTCCCCGATAGAAGATTCCGGCGCCGATGTTGTTTTCCCCGTATCGTTGTATGGTATAACTTCCTTTTCCGAAAGGTTCTATCCCGTCGGGCGATTCTACCGCATAACAATTTTCGTTGAGCGTATTGTGGTATTCGACATGGAGCGTGTCGAATGCAGGGAACGGCGAAGCTGCGGGTTTCACCTGTCCGCTGACCGAGGCTTGTCCTGTTCTCCAAGTATAGTGCAAGATTTCATTGGCAAATCGTTTGTCGGTTTCATTCACATCTCCGTTGTCCCATAAATCGGTAGCGACGTAGGCTCCTGAGACGAAGATGTTTCCTCCGTTTTCACAATAGTCGGCAATGATCGTTTGCAGGGATTCGGGGAATGTTTTAAATGCTCTGTCGGTGACGCCTCTGCCTATTTTCACTTGTTTTTCTTTCCCGAGAATGAGGTCGACGATACGATAATCGTTCAAGGCGACGAGTTGGTCGGTCACAGCTTCGTCGCTTGCCGATAGGAAAGAATATCCGGCATTCGTTATGGCTCGGCCGTGTATATATGGATAGTCGAATGTGTTCCCGGCGATGACGCGGGTTTCGTAGTCGGCACGACTGGCTCCAAATCCGGGAGCATCATCGTCTATCCACGGGATATTTCGTCGAAACTCATATTGTTCGCCGATGAAACTGATGTCGTAGAGGTAAGGCACTCCGAAGTCCTTGCGTGTGTCGAAGCCTGCCATGAGGGTGTCTATTTCGAAGCTGTCGGGTGCACTTATCCGGTCGAAGCCGTTAATAACCATGACCGTGCCTTTTTCTTGCGAGCAGCGACAAAGCGACACCGTTTCGGAAGGGAAACTTTCTCCTCCCGAATTTACGGCTGTGACTTTGAAGCTATAAATCGAATCGGGTATTATACCTTTCGTGTATGAAGTGTCCGATACGAGTGTGCCACTGTCGAACGCTCCGTTTCCGATTCGGGTGTAGACGATATATTTTTCGGGAGTGGCTGTCGGTTCCAACGGATCTTCGACGGCACGCCATGTCAGTTTTATTTCGTGCGTCCCGATGAACTCCGTTCTCAGATGATTTACCGGCAGGGGTTGTACCTGATATTCATAGTCGTTTTGTTTGGCGATAAATTTTAGAATACCCTTGTATATGGCTCTGGAAACCAAAAATCTGAATCGTGGGTCGAGCCCGTAACGCATGTCGGCGAAATTTTGGTGAGACAGCAATTCGAGGAGCATGGTGGGGATTTCGGGTACACGGGCTTCGAAATAGGATTTGTTCCACATGCCCCGGCGGTTCCACTCCGGTTCATAAGTCTCTCGTATGTCATCGGCGATTTGTGTCAATACGACATCGGTGAGATAACGAGAAACTTGTCTGGGAGTATTTTTCCCATAGGTCTTTCTCCCTTTTCCGGTAAAATAAATTCCTAAGCTCCCGATTATCGAGTCGTTTTTGGTTGTGCCCGCATCGGAATGGAAAGCGAAAGCGAGGTCTAAGGGAACGTTCAATCCTGAACTGTCGGGCAGTATGTCCGAACCTCCTGCCAGATAATTGACCCATTCTCCCCGGCATTTGTAATCGTCGGTATAGTCGTTTTTCCCTTGACTGGGGGAATAGACTTTTTCGGGGAATCCCGCCCATTGTAGCCAATAGCGGGCGGCTTCGGTGAAACGGGGATAACCGCTTGTCGCATAGGAATAGTTTATAGATGAATTTCCCGGATTCTCGTCGATGTGCGAATTGTCTACTCGTCGGGCGATATTGCCATATCCGCCTCCTATTTTCACCGCATCGGCCGTGACTGTTTTTCCATTTTTTCGGGAAAGATTGCTGAGTTCTACATGGGCGTTTTCACCTTTGGCGAAATCGAAATGTCCTAAATATATCCATGTGCCGCCGCCCATACTTTGATTGACTTTGAACTGTGTTTTTCCGCCTTTGTGATATACGGTGTATAAAGCGTCGTCGGTGCTGTTTTTGACTGTGCGGTAGGCGATATAAACTGCATATTTCCCGGTTTGGGGTATCGGAGCATACCAATGGGCCTGTATCTCTTTCCGAGGATCGGTTGTGGTTTTTGTTTGTCTGAAACTTCCGTCGTCGAACGGGTTTCGAGTGCCGGTATAGACCGAGACTGTATGGGCGAATCCTGTGCCGCCGTTCTCCCATTTTACCTTTTCGGTTCCTGTTTCGAAATAAGTATCGGCATTGTCGTTGTCTGCAATGAGTTCGTGCCGGTTCGTATCTCGTTCACGAGGAGAAAATACATAGGCTCCTGCATTTTGAAGCATGGGGGTTAGGAACGGCATGACGAAACTTTGGGTGTACAGATCCTCCACGGTTTCGAAAATTCGGGCACGTTGCCATTCCCATCGGTTCAAGGATTGTTCGAAATAGTATCCATGACTTTGCCATAGAGCGATATGTCTGTTGAGTAAACCTTTTGTAGGAAGGTAGTGACATTTTATCGGGCTGACGATCGGCCGCTCGCAATGAATTTCGAATCTTTTGCGATTGTCGGCGAAAGGAATCAATTCGCTTATTTCATATCCATCGGTGAGAATGAAAAGTTTTTTCTTTTTCAGGTCCGGGGGTAAAATAGAACGTATGGTGTCATAGGCTCGTTTAACGAGCTCCTTTCTGAATGGAAGATAAGAAAATTCATCGTTCATTTGAACGACAAGTTTGTTCCCCTTTTCTAAAAGAAGCGTATCTAATTTTATTTCACCGATGGCTAAGTGTTCGGGTTTTAGAGAAACAAGTGCTTCTTCGACAGTCGTTCTTAGGTCGCTATGCGTTTGTGAATGGATTGATAGTGAGCCTAATAAGAAAATTATAAATGATAAAATATATCGGTTCTCTTTCATGTTTTTCGAATGGATAAACTTCGGTTCCTGTTTTTTTGTCAATCTATTTCTCTTTGTTAGAACTTTTTACAGCGTTATTTTAGGTGCTAAAAGTTCATGAGTAGATACCTTTCTATTATGGTTCATACAAATATAATATATGTTTTTGATTCGAGAACATATATTTAGTATTTTTTAATATGAATTCATCTCTCTTTTTTACAAGAAAAAAATATGCAGAATCTGTCGATACGATCCTGCATATGAGTATAAATCGAAATAATGAGATATCTTTACCCGTAGATCGAGTGATATTCGATGAGTCCCTGCATAGGGCTTTTTTCTGTTTTTTCTATATTCAATCCGAAATCCTTAGCTACCAAATCGAGAATATCGGCGTAGGTATAGGCCAAATTACCCATGAAATAAACCGGATATGATTTATAGTCATATTGGATAATGTTTCTCTGGAAGAATCTCATCAATTCTTCATAGACTAAATTGAAAGCATATTTGTTGTCCAGATGGTCTTTCAAGAAATAGGAGAAAGTAGAAAGCGAACGGTTGGGGAAAGGGTGGTTATATATGGAGTCCATAATCTCGTCCGGAGTAACTTTGAATTTTTCATGAAAAGCATCGCAGAGATCCTTTGGAGTAAGGTTCTTTAAGTAGTCACTTAAAAAACGTCGTCCCATAGCAGCCCCACTGCCTTCGTCTCCTAAGATATATCCGGCGGAACGTACGTTTTTAATGATACGTTCTCCGTCGTATAGACAAGAATTCGAACCGGTCCCCAAGATACAGGCTATTCCCGGTTTGTCGATTAGCAAACCTCTGGCGGCAGCCAATAAATCGCTTTCCGCCGAAATGGGTGTTTTGAATTGTGCTACTAACGAGGCTTCGAGAATGTTTTTCTTATCCAGATTGGCACATCCGGCGCCATAAAAATAGACCCGTTCCCATCGTTTCTTAAAAAAAGTTTCCGGTAAATTGAGACGGATACTGTGGCTTATTTCCCTTCTCGTTTGGAAAAAGGGATTTATTCCTTCCGTAAAACTTCTTTCCAAAACATTTTTTCCATCGACGAGAACCCATTCTGTTGTCGTGGAACCACTTTCTGCTATAACTTTCATAAATAAAAAATCTTGATAGATGTGCTTTCTGGCATCATTCAACTCTTTATAAAGATAAAACAGACGGCCGTAATGAAAATTAATTTTCGTATCGGCGAGTGTCGTTTATCTTTTATGAGAATAGTGCCGTTCGAAAGTAGAAACAATGTTAGCATCGATTTTACTGAGGCACAACCTATTTCTGCATCTTATGCAAAGATAAAATATCTTTCTTCATTTTCCAAATAGAATACTTATTTTACTGTAAAGTATCAAAATTCTGTTAAAAATAGTACGATAAAAATACGGACGGTAAAGTACAAAGCAGATCGTTTATACTTTATCGCCCGTATATTCTTAATCCTTTGTCAATGTACAATCAAAACCGGATAACAGAACTCTTTTCCTTCGGTCTGTATTTTCAACAAGTACGTTCCCGAGGGAATGTTCGAGGTATCTATCGTTGTTTCTGAACCGGTAGCGATACAGCTTCCCGATAGGCTGTACAGGGTCCACCGTTGTACGGAGGTGTCAGACTGAATTTTTAGTATATCGGAAGCCGGATTCGGATAAACATTTATGGCTTTCGATGTAGCGATAAAGTGAATGTCCGAGGAGGTATATACCAGCATATTGTCTAAGAAGAAACTACCCGATTCGGAGAAGAACGGTTTTGTTCTCGTTATCTTTATACCGCTTATGCGATAGTCCTTTCCCGGATTCAGCTGGTCCAAACGGGTTTCCCGGAATTGCCAGCCTCTGAAATCGACATTCGTCAATAAAATCTCTTGTGTATCGTTTCCAGAGGATAGTTGCAGCCATATTTCGTCGCAAGAAAGATCGCCGTAAATGTGCATACCGATAGTTTGGGTATTGTCGACCACAGTGGAACTTCCGAATGTATCGTCTGTCGTGAATACAACGTGAGCTTCGTCTGCATTGAATGTGTATGTGAAATTGTAAGATGCGCTACCGAACAGTTTTTGAGCGGTAGAGCGAATCGCTTTTGCAGTGGTTGTCCCGATACTTTGGGTTGCATCGAATGTAATCATGTCGGGAGTTTCGAATTCCTCGACGGCTGTTTCGGAGCGGCTTACATCTCCGGCGGTAAAATTGATTTCGATGGGGTCTACGATCGCTATATTTTCCACATCGTGCAACGAGGCATCTATTTTCAATTTATAATTTTGTCCTTGTTTCAAATCGGCAGCTGTGGTAAAATAATAGTTCCCGTAGGAGTCTCCTAACTGGTTGTATTTGGCAGAACGCAAGTTGATGCTGACATCGTTTCCTTCACTATCCTGTAATTTGATGAGGTCTCGAATATTGACAGGGTCGAGAACATTATCGAATCTTACTTCGATCGTCGGTTTCGGATAGTGTAGTACCGCTCCTTCCGAGGGGCTGGCTGCCAATAGTTTCAATTGGTTTCTTCCCTGCGTTAAGAACGTGAAGGAAAAATCTTCGGCCATAGACATATTACCCGGGTGTTTTGCACTTTTATCGAGTTTTACGGTATATAGGGTAGCTACCTCGTAAGGACGAGTGGGGGTAAATACCATTCGGTACTGTGAATCTTCGAATGTAATGTTCCCTTCTACGGGAGGGTCGATCGAGAAAGCCTTTTGTACAGATTCCGTGTCCATATCCCAATTGAAATTCAAGACAATGGGAGTCGTACAGTTGATGCTGTCAGTTTCGTTTTCCATGACAGGGCTGTAAGAGGTGACTTCCGGTGCTGTATTTCTCACTCTGTCCATAGCCACATTGGTATAGCTTATTGTATTGGCTGTCACTGTTACATCGATTGTCCGATCGTAATGGTCTTCCGCTGCGATTTTTAGCTGGTAATTACCCGGAGCGAGGTTTTTAAACATGTATACGCCGTTGTATAGGTTATCCGTCGTATAGGTTATATTGTTCGGCAACAGGGTTACTGTGGCTCCACATAATGGCACTTGCTTGTCTCTTCCGTGTTGTACGTACGATTCGGTACGGGTCATGCGACTATCATAAATAACACCGGCGATATTTCCCGTTGTGAATCCTTCTGTGTCGAAGTATTCCATGACAGCTTTGGTGAAATGCCATGCTTCCATCCATTTGTAGTCCATGTTGAGCAAACGATATGTTTCGGGCACATAGTCGTGATAAGAACCTTCTGAAAGAAACCCGGTGACGGTTAATTTTCGGAGGACTCCCAATCCTGCATTGTTCCAGTCGGGATAGAAGTCAAAATCGCCCACGACATACTCTTCCGTTTGAGTCCAATAGGTTACTTGGTTTTCGATAAGGTGCTTGAACAGTATCTTTGCCGCTACCTTGTCCTCGGGCTTTACCGGATTTTCGGTATATCCTCTGAACAACATCATCGGGAAATTATCCCGGCGGCTCGTGCCGGTCGCATTGCTGTGTATGGAGAAAAACAGATCGGCCTCCCATTCGCTGGCTTCCCGCCCGATGGTTTCGAGTCCTCGGTCGTCTTCCGTCCGATTTAATACGCGAGACATCGCTACGGTAGCTCCCTGCTCTTGTAGCAGTTCTCTTAACATCAATCCTTTGTGCAGATTCGACGAGGATTCCCAAAAACCGAGTGTGTCGCCTTGTGCATACGGATATACGGCTACATTGCGGTCGTCCGAGTCATAACCGCCGTGACCCGGATTGATGTAAATTTTAAGTCCGGTCATATCTTTGGCTTGCAAGCCTAAACAGCCCAAGAAGGCAATGATAATGATATAATATTTTTTCATGGCGATGAGGTTATTTCGTTACATTCAATTCCAACATAAAAAGTTTTCCTTCGACCGTGCTGTACACTATTCTGCCTGCTTCGGCCGAGGCCGACGGATTCATACCCATTTCGGACGGAGATGTTAAATCATGTACCTGTTTACTGTTGCAGTCTAACAATACGATTTTCGACGAAGTAAATTGGTGACCGTCGTCGGTCGCTTTCATGGCTGCAACGAAATCGTTGCCATACCACGTAGGGGATTCGTAGTCGCCCAGTTCGGCAAGTATGTTACCCTGCATATCGAGTACAACGGTTCCTACGCCTATGGCATAAGTCACGATTTTGGATCCGTCGGGCGATACGGCTGTCCACAAATAACTTTCCACTTTGTCGCCGTAAGGACGTAATATGCGGGTGCTTTTACCGTCGCACACGATTATTTTTCCCTCTTTGATGATGGAATAGACATAGTTCCCGCTTATTTGAGAGCCTGTACTTTTCATAAGTTTATTGTCGGCCACTACTTCCATACCGCCTGAGATGGCGACCGGACGTTTCAAATCGCGGGTTGGGGCGATAAGTTGTTTTTCGGCTTTCTCGATCAAGTTATATTCTTTCAAAGATCGGTGAACACGTCCGTTTATGATGCTTTGCGGCCGATAATACACCGTTGAACCGTCGGTGCTGAAAATCGGGTCGAACCCGGCTCCCTCGGCAGTAGTGATAATCTGGGTTTTCCCTGATGCAAAATCGTATGATTTTAAGCCGGAAAAATTTTCAGAGGTATATACGATTCGATTCCCGTCGGGACTAAGTATCGGATAGAAGGCCGATTGTCCGACCGAAGGGGTTATCTCGTAATGTTTGGTAACTTTTACATTCTGTCCCGATAGCGATGCGATACATGCTAGCAGGATTATGGTTAAATTTACTCTCATGGATTATAATGAATTAAGTTATTGAATAACGATTTTGCATACATGGGTCCCTAGCTCATTTTGCACGTTCACGATGTATACACCCGGCTGTTGGTCGCCGATGTTTACGATTCCTGTTTCGTCGAGTAGTTGTTCCAGTATCAATGCCCCCACTCGGTCGTATATGCGTATCGACGAACCGGGAACGATGTTCTCTCCCTGTAAGAAGAGGGTATTGCCCGTTATCGGATTCGGGTAGACGACCATGTTTTTGTTACCGGCCACCGTCTCGTCTATTCCGCTTTCTATGCCGTTATAGACCAGAGAGAACTCTTTGATATGTATCTTATAGGCTTGTCCGCTATTCGTTCCGGTCGTGTTGATATAGAATTTGATATAATTCAGAGAGACGGGAAATCCTCCTCTGTTGTTTTCTCCGGTGATGTCGGATAGAGGAATGCTGATGAGATAATCTTCATTGACTGTTATTCCTTCGTATTCGAGATACTGCTCTTTGTCGCCATTGGCTTTGCAGGCTATTTGTATTTTCGACACGGGTATCTCGCTATTGATTAGCATGCGCAAGGTATCGGGAATACTGTAAAGGGTAATCGCTTTGTCCATTTCTACGTATGGGAGTCGTCCGGTTTTGTAAGTGAATCCCAATATGGCCTGATTGTTCCCCGAAGGAGTAACGGCGGCATCGGTGATGGAGCTGATGGATTTTGTAGTCCAGCCATAAAAATCGTCGGCCGGGATTTTGGGGGATTCTGGTATTTCGACGGTTACCTTCATGTTCCCGGAGAAGTTGCCTATGCTGCCGGTAATGTTCGTCGTTCCGTTTTTTATTCCGGTCAATATTCCGTTTTCAATTTTGCAGACAGTCGGGTCTTCAATACTCCAAGACAATGACGAAGGATCGTATGTGAACGTGTTTTCGCCGATATGAGAAATGACTTCGAGAGAGTAGGGGTGAGCCTTGTCGGCTATGATTTCACTGTTCTTCATGACGATATCCGCTTCTTTTACAGTTACCTTTATTTTTCCTGTCGCTGTTCCCGAAGTGACGTGAAGGTAACCCGAAGTCGCATTCGGCGAGGCATAGAATTTTTTTCCGTCCGAAGAAATGGTTCCTAACGAGGCATCGCAACTTAATGTAAATTCTTGTACATCAGTATCGATCAATACGCCGTATGAGTTGTATCCCAGAATAGTCGGCTCGAAACAAGAGTAGGAAGGAACTTCCAAATTGTAATTATCGAAAGCAAGGCTGTTCAACGTGTTGTCTTCGGGAGCGTTGGTGAAGATCATGAATCCGTTCGATACCGGACGTTCCTTTCCGTCGGCCGGGTTGTTGACGAGCTTGCCTCTCAACATCATCTGAGCCGATCCTCCGGCATCCATGTTGGCCACGTTCCAAGCTCCCGCTTGTTTCAATATGTAACACATCGTCGCCGTGTTTGTCCCTACCGAAGTGCTCGACTTGTAATCGATAACGATCAGATAGAGCGTCTTTCCGTCTTGCGACATGCCTATACCCGAGCGCGAATAGGTTTGCGAGTTATATGCTTCGTTTTCGTTTCGGGGAGTCAATTTCCCTTCCCTCATGACGAGAGCGTTACCGGTGAGCATTTGCTCGGCTATGGGAATCAGATTGTCGGTGCGGGTAGTAAGTTTTGTATTTATCTTTACTTTATCGCCGACATTCATTTGGTTTAGAAACTCTGCACCTGTTCCGTTTCCCGAAAGAGCATATTCACCCTCTTCGAGTTCGGTTCCGCCTTTGCTTTGCACGATACGGGTTACGACGCATTCCACGTCCTTGTTAAGCCCCCACGATGCTCCCTCGACGGGTTTGATGAGTACATCGGTTCCATCGATGTCGCTGGTCGTTTGTCCGGTAAAGTGGTTGTAAAGTACAATTTCGTTTTCATTGCGGATACGGTTCACTTCGGCGATGGCGAAACTTTCGTTGGCGGCGTTTATGACTTTCGCCTCGAAATTCATGTCGTCGATCCACATTTTTTTGTCTTGGTCGAGAACGACGAATCCTATCTCCTGCAATTTCTCTATTTCGTCTCCTCGTCCGGCTCGGTTCCAGCCATTCGGTTCAGTGGCTATTTCTCCGTTCACTATACAACCGCTGTGCGGTTGTCCCAGCAGGCGGTCGTCCATATTTTGTCCTGAAACAATCCAGAAGTTACCGTTTATCGATCCGATGGATTGATGTTCGGGAGTGGACAATCGGGTATATGCCGAGGTCATGGCCTCGGTACTTCCGGCATGGTTTTTCCCGATGAAAGCATCCACATCGTTATACGGATTGTTCAGATCGATAGTCATGGTATAGACGTCCAGTGGATATTCGGGCATGTGCATACGCACATATTGAACGCCCGGCCCTACCGTACGGCATTCCAGCGTGTCTACCTGTTTCTCCACGCCTGCGATGTTTATGGTTGCTTCGGCACTTAATCCGCATAGAGCAGATAAGGCGAAAACGAATAGTTCCTTTTTCATGATTTTGTGAATAAGTGATTTATTTGATAATCAGTTTGGCGACATCGCTTTTACCGTCTTTGTTGATGTTCAGCAGATAGTTGCCGGGTTGCAGGCTCGAAATGGGTATGGCTATGATTCCGCTTTCGCATTTCCCGTAATTTTTCGAGACGAGCAGTTTCCCGTTCAAGTCGTACATTTGTACCGATATTTCGGCCGGTTCTTCGATTTGCAGATATACGTCTGTCTCACCGGCTTTAACCGGATTAGGAAAAACTCGTAACGCGGATGCCAATGCAATGTTTGGGACGCTCAAAGTGACTTTGTCGTATACCAAATCGAAATTTTTGATGCGAATCTTATATTTTTGTCCTGCGGTCTGTGAGGAGGCATCCAAGAAAAATTTAAGATATTGGAACTGTACGGGGTAATTGCCGAGGTCTTCTTTATCGTCCAAGAAGTCGTTCATGGCGACTTCGTAGGTGAAGTCTTCGTTGGGGTTCACTGCGGGCCATTCCATGATTTGCGAGGTCGACATAAGTCCGCCTTTCATCGACATGGTTATTTTGGAACATTTGGTGTCGCCTGTGTTGAGCGTTATTCTGAATGTATCGGGGATACTGTAAAAGCTGAAAGTTTTAGCCATTTGTATGTAAGGCTGTCTGCCGCTTTTGTATGTGTATTCGAGGTTTGTTTCTCCATTCGCATGGGGTGTCAGAGCCACGTCGTTTATCGCCGAGATACTTGTGAGTTCCCAGCCGGAGGTGAACTGGTCGGCCTGTTGAATATGAGTTTGCGGTATTTCTACTTTTACCTTCAAAGAGCCGGTAAAATCATCGAGTTTTCCAGTTACAGTCGTTACGCCGTTTTTCAGACCCGATAAAACGCCGTTCGATATACCGCATATTTCCGGGTCGGCGACCTCCCATTGAGGGGTCGACGGATTCAGTACGAATTCTTTGTCGTCGATTGTAGCCGATATTTCGATGGGATACTCTTCGTATCCGTCCAAAATTACGGAGTCGAGACGCATGGCGAAATCGGTTTCTTGTATGGTTACATCTTTTGTCACCGATATGCCGTTGTAGGTTGCCGTGATGGTTCCGTGTCCCGGGTTACCGTAAGCTACGAATGCATTGCTCTCGTCTATGTAACCTATTTCGGGAGAACAGGAAAGCGTATAATCCTTGAAGTCGGGGTTTACGATCAATCCGTATTGGTTGTATGCCGTCACTTGGGGGATAAACCGACAGTAGGAGGGAAGTATATAGTGAATCGGCTCGAATTCCAACCGGGCGGTAACATCGTCGATCGGCGCTTTTGAAATGACTAGTACGCCGTTACCGACAGCTCGTTCCTTATTATCGGAAGGTCGATTGACTATTTGTTGGTTGATAACCATTGCCGAGGATCCTCCGCCGTCGAGATTGACAGCATCGTATGCGCCTATGGCAAGGAACAGATCGCCTAATACACTGAGGGTTGCCCCTGCCGAGTATCCTGCCCGACGGCCGTCTACTACCATAAGATAGACTTTGGTTTTATCCTGCGAAATACCCATGCATGTTCTGGGGTGTTCTTCGTCCCATACGTCGGCCGGGACTCCGTTTTTTAATATGATGTGGTCGCTTCCGCCCATTTGTTCCTTGAAGTCGGTCAGCAAACCCGGAGTCGAGGCAAGATCTGTACCTAAAAAGACAGTCAGTTCGTCGCCGGCCGAGAGGCTTTTCAAAAAGGTTTCGGCTGTGCCTACTCCGTATAAGACCGCTCTTTGTTCGGGAATAGGCGATATGCCCGGATTGGCGAAAACCGAATCGACAACGCACACGATGTTTTTGTTCGCTCCGAAAAACAATTCGCCCTCTTTGGCATGCAGCATGACCTTCGTTCCGCCGGTGGTGGCGTGAGTTTCCGTACCGTAGGCGTTGGTGTATAGCAGCATGAAGTTGGGGGCGGTTTCTGTTTCCCATTCCAGACGTTGCATGTTTACGGCGTGTAACCGATGGCTGTTATCGCCGGAACGTACGGTTCCGGCGAAGTTTACACGGTCGATGTAAGGAACCCGATCGGGAGTGAGGACGAATGAGGCGCGCCCTACCGGATTCGTCACGCATTCGCCCCGACGGTATTGCCCGCTGCGGGGAATTCCTATTTCGATGGGGTCTTGAAATTGATAGAAATCGCCGTTCGTCGCACCGAGGACTTCGTGCCCCGGACGGTTGTTGCGAGCCGACATGCTCGACGGAGTCTCCGTTGCGACGGCTTTGTCTCCGCTAAGGCAAGTCTCGATGTCTACGTATGGGTTGGTAAGGTCCACTTCCATGACATGGAATTTAAGCGGATAGGCGGGTATATCGTAAAAGGCATATTTCGTGCCGGGACCTATATCGTGCGAGTGTACGATGGTATCTACCGCATAGGTTTTGCCTCCGATGGTTATTCCCGAAGCATAAATAAAGAGAGACAATACCCCGGAAAGAAGGAAGCTGAATATCTTTTTCATGACTTTTTTATATTGATTTTTTTACTTGACAATGATTTTCACGCTATCGGCGATTCCGTTACGATATATTTTCAGTAGGTAAGTCCCGCTCGCCAAATTACCTATCGGCAGGGTAATTTCTCCCGCCGGTGTTTGTCCCATTTCTACTCGGTTTAGAAGCTGCCCGCCGAGGTTGTACAATTCACAGTTTACATCGGCATTTTGGGGTAAAACGAAATGTATTTGAGATTCGCCTGCTTCGACAGGGTTGGGGTAAACCCGCAGCAAGGAAGCTATTTCGGGATTCGATACGTTTACCGTGATACCGTCATAAATGAGCGAAAATTCTTTGAGTGCGATAGTATATGGGTTCCCTACCGTTTGAGACGAACCGAGGATAAATAATTTCAGACTTTGGAATTTCACGGGATATAACGACATGTCGCGGTAGTTTTCGAAATATCCGTTCATGGGAATCGAGATAACATGGTCGGTATTTTGGGGTATATTTTCGAATTCGGTCAATGTGGAAGTACTCGATGCATTGTTTTTCATCGACAGTGCTATTTTACTCACTTGGGTCGCTCCGGTGTTGAGCGTGATTCGCATGGAGTCGGGGAGACTGTACAGGTAAATGTCTTTGGCGATTTGCAGATAGGGAGCGCGGCCTGAACTGAATGTATATCGCAATTCTGTTCCCTGTGCTGTCGGTACGATCGATATGTCTTTCAATGCCGAGTTGGTGATGTCCCATGACGAGGCATCCGAGAAATCGTCTATCGCTCTGTTGCGCCTGTCGGGAATTTGTACGGTTACCGATAGCGTGTCGGTAAAGTCGTCTTGACGGCAATATATATCGGTCTTACCGTTCGCGATGCCCTTTAAAAGTCCCTCAGTGACAGTACATATCGTCGGGTCTTGAACGGTCCATGAAAATGCATCGGGAGAAATGAGCATACTCTCTCCGTTAACGATGGCTGTTACTTCGATGGGATATTCATAAAGCCCGTCGTTGATGACCGAATCGAGTCGAAGCGTAAGACCTTGCGGCTCGTTGATGACTATATCGATGGAGGTTTCTATGCCATTGTAAGTCGCATATAGTTTTCCTTTGCCGTCACCCGAAGCTACGAATGTGTCGGTCCCTTTTATATATCCCAGAGACTCGTCGCAACGCAATGTAACGCCTTGTAAATCGGTATCTATCAGATACCCGTATTGGTTGTATCCCATGAAATGGGGGGTGAATATGCCGTTTTTGGGGAGAGAGTAGTAGGCCGAAGTGCATAAGATTTCGGCTACGGTATTGTCGTCCGGGGCATTCGATACCACGAAAATACCGTTGCTGACAGCGCGTTCGTGTCCGTCGCTGGGACTGTTCACCTGTCCGTATTTTTCGATATACATACCGCTTGATCCGCCGCCGTCGAGATTCATGGCATTGGCGGCTCCGGCGAATTTCATCATGTCGGCCATTTGTTTGGTCGTAGCGCCATCGGAATATCCGCCTTGACGTCCGTCGACTACCAGCATGTACACTTTGCTACGGTCTGCCGAGTAACCGATTGCCGTTCTCGGGTGGAGCTCTGCCCAATCGGTTTCGAGAACTTCTCCGTTTTCCAATATTTTACGGTCCCCGCCTACCATGCAATTAATGTCGGGGTAACTGCCGTCTTCGAGTTGGAGCATTATTTTTATTTCCAGTTCATCGCCGGGTTGCAAGGTTTGCAAAAAGTCGGCAGACGTTCCATGCCCCGATAATACGGCTCCGTTCTCGGCGATAGCCATGTTTCCGGCAGCCGAACCTGTACCTGCCACTTTCAGCTTCACGGTCTTGTTCAGCCCCCATTTCTCTCCGTCTGCGAGACTTACCGGTATTTCATATCCGTAAGCATTGGTATGAGTATAATTCCCGACATAACGGTTGTAGAGTACTAATTGATCGGTACTTCGGCTTCCGTTTACGTTGTGTATGGTATATGTGGTTTCGTTATGGGTGAGTTCACCGGCATAAGTGACGAACGAGATGAAGCATTCGTCGTTTGTCGTGAAAGATGTTTGAGGGCCCGAAGATACGGGAACTTTCGCCAATTGGCCTTCTACCGCACATCCGTGTACCGGAGTTCCGATAGCTCCCGAAGTAGCGAAAAAGTCGGCATTCGTACCGGCGAAATAACGGCTGCCTTCTTTGCTTTTTCGGGCGGCCATGTTGGTAATGCCTTCGCACGTAACCAACGAATCCCGACCCAAGACCGATTGGAAGGAGAGATAAGGATTGGTAGCGTCGATTTCCAAATAAAAGGCTCTCATGTCTTTGGGACCATAGAAATGAATGGCGGTGTAATAGGTTCCGGGACCTACTTTGTAATGAGAGAGGGTATCGGCCGTGTAGGTGCTGCCACCGATGACTGCCGGGCCTTTGGCACTGAGCAGTATGGGTAAACAAGCAAAAATTGCGAAAAGTGTAAAAATCTTTTTCATAGGGGCAACCGTTTAATACAAATGGATTGGTTTAGAAATGTTTTAATCGATATAGATAGAATGAATTTCAGTTTCTTTTTCAAATCCTATCCTCGAATCTCCCGTTTTTCGGAGTTTCATTTATTTTTGAGATACGATAGGCAGATTGAATATTTTTTGAACTTTTATATAGGGAAGGGTAAAGGGAAGGGCGATATATAGCCATATACCGCCCTTCCTCTAAGAAATAGATTTAAATGTCGCTTAGTGCGAAGGGCTTATTTCACAACGACTTTTTGAACTTTTTCGACACCGTCGATAACCGCTTTTACAATGTAAATGCCTTTGGCGGCAGGAGCGGCCATAGATTGTACACCGGCAGCTTCCATTACTTTTTGTCCGGCGAAGTTGTAAACGACAGCGTTTGCCATGCCAGAGAAATAAATGGCATCGCCGCTTACGAATATCTTCACGTTGTCGGTAGCTATATTAGCGATACCCGATTCCGAGTTATTGTCATATCCGTCGGGAGTCATTTTGTAAACGGCAGCTCCGCTACCCGATGCGTAGACAGCGATATAAGCAGCTTCTTTACCGTTTTTGTCGGCTACTTTGGCGATACGGGGCAATGCGGTACGAACAGGGTTCGAAATATCGCCCATACCACCTTGCGGGAATGTCCAGTAATAAGTTGCACCGGCAAAAGTAGGACCTTCGCCCATTTCGATAATATTCCATGCTTGGGCAGGAGTCGTGGCCGTATTGGAAATTACGTATGCGCAGAAAGGTTTGTCGTTCAATGTAAATTCAGAGATACCGTTGTTTCCTACGTTTTTGATAGCGCATTCTTCGGGGGCATCACCTACGCTTTCGATCAAAGAACCGCTCATGTCGTAGAGAGATGCTGCACTATTGAAGCCGTCCAAATAGAAGTAGTCGTTATCGATGATTGAAACACGAGGTCCGGTTCCGTTATCGACAGCTTCTGCGGGATAATAGGATTTGATTTCGATAACTTTGAAATTATAACCTTCATAGTCACCTGTTTGCCCGGCTAATTGTCCGTCTTTAATATCGCAACGAATCACATATTTCCCGCTGCTGACCGGGAACATGAGGATAGCATCTTTCGTAACATCGCCTTTCACGGCAAAATAGTCGACACGATAGCCGTCGAGCAGACCATCTTTGTTGGCCAATTCCATTACTTTGGTGGGCTCTCCGCTCGTCATGTCGATTTTCCAAACGCCGATAGCTTCGCCGTTCAATGCAGTGGACATGTTGAATACAACTACGTTTCCGGCATCGTCTACCTGAATATCGTTGCAAAGGAATCCGGGCGTTTTTTGTTCTTCCATTGGTGTCTGTTGGAATGTCGTGTCGCCGGGAGTGTTTACGATAGTATCGATTTTGGTATAAGTGTAGGTGATTTTAAACTTTTCTGTGTCGAATTGAACATCACGTTTCTTATCTCCGGTTTTCAAATCATAGATTTTGATACCCGTAAAAGTAGCTCTGTACGCAAACAACATTTCGTCTCCTTTAACTGTCATACCACGGGAGTCATTAGCTCCACCTAACTGATCGGCTACTCCCATATTATTCCCGGTAGTGGCAGCTTTCATCCACAAGTTTTCCAATGTGTATTCACCTGCTTTTTCATACGTCGCCGGATCTTGAGCGACCATCGATGTTGCCATACATGCAGCAACCATCCCAAGTAATAATCTTTTCATGATAAAAATAAATTAAATGAATAAATAAATGAAAAATTATATTGCATAATTCAATATATCAGATTGTTAGTGAATCAATTTCAATATCTCTCTTTTTCCGTCGATGTGGACGATGACCGCATAGACTCCACGTACAAGCCCGCTCAATTCGATACGGTCTCCTGCTGCCGGATTTTCCATATCGGCGAAACGCCCGATAATTTGTCCGGATAAGTTGGCTACATCGACCGTTATGTGACGTGCGTCGTTTCCTACGACGAGAGCGGGATTCTCACCCTGTATGACATAACATTTACCCCTCTTTTCGAGAGTTTCCATACCCGATGAATTTTTGAAAGTGAAGGATATTGTATCGCAATATTCCGTTTCGCCTCCTATGTATTCCGAGCGGGCCCGCAGATACCATGTACCGTCGGTCAAGTTGTCGAATTCCGTTTCGTAAGTGAATGCGTTTACAGTCTGTCTTTTTACGTTTCGTATCGGGGTAAACTGGTCGTTGGTGTGTAATTCGATACGGAAGGTGCTGGCGAACGGTTCTTCTGCCCAGCGTACTTGTAAGGACGTGGCTTCGACCGTCGCTCCCTGCGTGGGATATAGAATGACCGGTATGGACGGCTCTTTCGATTCTGTCGTGAAATTCGTCGTTTTACTGATACTTTCTGTCGAGCCTGCGTATGCGGTTACGCGTGCGTAATATTTCGTATTTCCTACCAATACGCCTTCGGGGAGGGTAATGGAGTTTTCGTTATATCGTTGGTCGAGAACTTTACCCATAGAGCGGAAGTCGTCGTATTTGTTTATTTCGAGTCGGTATTCCGTAGCGTTTGGATATTCGGTCCAAGTGATAGAAGGCGTGACGGACACTTCGGTGGCTCCTTTGGTCGGAGATTCTATTTCGAACGGACCGGACTGGAATGCATATACGGCAGAGATACCGTCCGAACAGTTGGTTTTTCGTGTACGAATCCGCCAGTAATAAGTCCCTTTTTCCAAGTCGGGCAGATAGCTCGAAGGGAAAGAAGTACCGGTAGTTTCCCGCGAGAGTATGAGGTCGGTGAATAAATCGTCGCGGGCAATGTCTATATAATAGGAAGCATCGGCGACACTGCTCCACGTGAACTCGTAGTTGCCTATGGCCGTACCATTGTTTACCGGAGTGTTTAATGTCACGGCTGCGCTTGTACCTGTCGTGGCTCCCATGAACAAGGGTGCATACTCGTTCCCGTAACGGTCGACGATGGAAACAGCGTATGTATACCCCGTGCGATAAACTGTCGGTATGGAATAGTCGGTGCTGTATGAGAGCCCCAACAGATAGCGGGCGTCCCGGCAAGCGGTCGTTTGTATCGCATTTTCCGGTACGGCATATACGGCGTATCGCATACCCTCTGCTCCCGTCCATGATAATTGACCGTTAGTGAAAGCGATATTCGATACTAATCCGGGATCGGAGGTCGCTTTCCAGCTGATGGCCGGTATCAGAGCCGGATATTTATAAACGTCCGACCGCAACAAGGAGAGCATTCCCGAAGTATGGGTTACCTTGCGCATGTTGTAGAATACGCTTCCCGGGGCTCCCGTTTCGTCATATGTGCGGTTTACTTTAATTTGATTGACCAGTTCGGAGCCTTTGAACGAAGCGGTTGCGCCATCGACGATGTATTCGTTTTCTTCGGCTGTTTTCCGTTCGATGGGAGAGAGCGTTTTGGAAGAAACTTTTTCTCCGTTTAGATCGAACGATAGCGTACCGGTTGTCGTTTTTCCGTATTTTGATGGCATTTTGGCCGAGCTCAAATCGGATGCCGAATGGCTCGAATAAAAATGACAACCGAATTGCCTTACGATTTGGCTCCACCATTCGGCGATAAGCGTGTAGTCGCTGCTCGATCCTATCGTCCAATAGATTTGCGGCGATATGTAATCGATAGAGTGTTCTTGTATCCATGCCATAGGATCGCAGAAGATATCGTCGTACGCCCAGTCGGAACCTACCGGGGTAGGAGTAACGCCGTATCGCTCGGCTATTGTGGCATCGGTGCACCATACACCGGCGGGAGAGATACCGAATCGCACATAAGGTTTTTCCGATTGAATCATTCGGTAGACCTGAGCGATCAGTTTATTTACATTCTGACGTCGCCAGTCGGCCCGAGAGAGGTTGTCGGGATTGGATTGCTGGTATAATTCGTCGTCCATGTCGTCGGTCGTCCCCGACATGTAGAAATAGTCGTCGAAGACAACACCGTCGATGTCGTAGTTTTGTACGACTTCTTGAATAATGGCGGTGATATGGTCTCTCACTTCCGGCATTGCCGGATTCAAGATAGAACCGTCCGAATAGTCTAAGAGCCATTCCGGGTGAGATTCCCGATAATTTTGAGGCGTTCCGTCCCATTGGTGCAGTACGCTCTCATACCGGTAGGGGTTGAACCATGCGTGAATTTCGATACCCCGTTTGTGAGCCTCTTCGACAGCAAACAGCAAGGGGTCGTACCCCGGGTCCATTCCTCGTGTCGCTACGAGGTCGCTCGACCACGGTTCGTAAGAGGATTTATACATCGCATCGCAACGGCCGCGCACTTGGAAATAAACGGTATTGGCATTGGCTGCTTTTACCGAGTCGAGCAACATGATTAACTCGTCTTTTTGTTCTTGGATTTCTTGCGCATTTCCGGTGTTCGAGATAACGGTAGTTTTCGGCCACGTCAATCTCCATACGGTCGATAACCAGAACGCTCTGACCTCTTTTTTGGGAGTTTGAGCGACTGTCGGGATCGCTAACCAAAAGGTAAACAGTACAATTGCTATTTTTGCGATGTATTTCATATCTAATTAGTTAAGATATTTTTTTTCCGCCGGTCTAACCGACCGGCGGAAAATTATCAGGCTTTTGTTTTAGAATAGGTTCGATAACTCGTTGTTCAGCGCTATACCGTAGACATTGACCCCCGATACGATAGTTTCCAGCTTTTTCGTCGTGGGATTCCAGCGTTTTACTCCCGATGTCTCCGAGCTGCCTTCTTCGGCACGGAGTCCGAAGTAAACCGAACCGTCGGAGCTGTCGAGTACCATTTGACAGACATCGACATATTCTCCTACGCTTCCTTCGCTGTCCGATTTGAAGCTCGCTACGAGATATTTGCTCTCGGCTTTCGTGTTGGTCTTTGTCGCGTCGTTGGCCGTAATATCTGTTAAAGGAACGGCATAGAGTCCTTTGTCTCGAATGACGGCATATAAAATTTGATTGGTGGCATCTATCACGAACGATTTCACGAATTCATCGGGGAAAATCGTAGCATAGGGAGGGTTGGTTCCTCGACTGATGTCCACAGGGCTGATATCGCTTTCTGCAAAACGGAAGATACCGCCTCCGCCGTATGTTTTGCCCCAATACCACAACCCGTCCACTTTGGCGAAGCAAGCATTCATTGCACCGTATTGCCACGGGTTGCCGTAATATTCGAGCCGATTGTTCTGAACGAAATAATCGTATTTGGCATCGCTGGTGCTGAGTGCCAAGTTACGTTCGTTGACACCAATGCGTCGGATACCTGTATTCCGGTCGGCGAAATAGATTTGTTCGTTGTCTATCCAACCGTAGAAAGGATCGTTGAAGGCGGCGTTACCGACATTGGAGAGAACGGTTTCCATACTGCTCCCGTCTTTGGCTACCGCTGTAATTTTTCCGTCACCCCGGGTTCCATCTTCATCGTTGACATACGAGAATTGTGTACCGCAGTCGAGCACGAATAGAACTTCATTATGGAACAGCATATTCAGAGGGTGAGCTCCCGCTTTTACGCCTAAGTCGAAGGGAGAGTTATTACTTCCCTCAGGAACATTATAATCCAGCTTATAGGCCATTACGTTTCCACTTTTTACCGCATAGTAGAGCGTTTTCGATGTATTGGGCGTACCTACTTGTACATTGGCTTTTACATCTTGGAGCGCACGTCCGCCGAGAGTGGTTTTCAACGTGATGGTTTGCGAACCTATGTTTTTGAAGACTAATCGGCCCGGATTTTCGCCGGTATAGGTATTACCTGTTATTTCCGGGTGATCGAGCAAGGTCGTTCCTTCGGGCAATACCCATGTATATTCCGGTTCTTCCGATGCGGCCGGATTTCGTAAGGTCACTTCCAAAGTCACTTCGACGTCGTTGATGACACATATTCTATCATCTTCCGTTTTGGCGACGATCGTAGGTTTAATGTCGTTGATAAGCAAAGGACGAGTCGTATAGTCGTCGCCTACGGTCAATTTTACCTCGTACTGTCCGGGTAAACTGTATGTATGGGTAGGATTAACGTCGGTCGAAGTTTCCCCGTCGCCGAAGTCCCAAGTACATGTACCCGAGATGGCCGATGTATTGGTAAACTGTATGGTGGAACCTACCAGATAGTCGAGTTCGTATCCTTCGTTCGTGATGTGGTAGGTAAACGCTACATCGTCACTGGGATATACATTGTAAGTGGGATCGTTTTCCACACAAGCAGATAACGAAGCCAACAAGACAACCGTCAAACTTATATTTCTTAATGCTTTCATTGTTCTTTCCGTTTCTATTAGTTGACAGTAATATTTTTAATATCGGTATTGCTTATCACACCGTTGGAGTCGCTTACTTGGAATTTGGCGCTCAACGTATAGGTGCAATTGTAGTTTACTCCGTATTCTTTGCCGTCGAAGATGAGTTCGGGCGTGGTTAGAGCTGCAACGATGCCATCGAGCCGGGCTTTATTCTCGTCGGTGATTTCATATACTTCTTCGTTGGCTTCGTTGGTCGTTTTCGTGAAGAGAGCCTCATATTCCTCTTCGGTCATTTTCATGAATCCATCGACAACGATTTTTTTCATGTTCCCGTGGTAATCGGTCTCTATTTGAGTGGTTAGAGCCTCCCGGAAGTTGGTCTCGTAATCGCCGGGATAATAGGTCTTGAATAAAGTTTCGGTAAAATCGGAACTTCCTACACTGGCCCATGTCACGCTAGCCCATGAAGAGGAGACCGGGAAAGTGGCGTCGAGAATGTAGGACGACTTAGCATCGTCCCACGACACGGTTTGAGGATCGAACTCTTTCACCAAATGCGAGGCGACTACTTCGTCGGTCTCGCTTTCGGTATAGGTGTAACTGATGTATGGGCATGTAACGGCACGATTGATCGTACTGCTCACTCCATACCAAACTTGGGCTTTCTCTATCGTACTGCCGTCGGCATAATAGTAAACTCTGAAATCGAGGTCGCTACCGGCGTTCACGGCATCTTTCAGCTCCCAATAAACGTATGCGGTTTGTTGTCCCAAGTCTGCCCAATCGTTTACAGGGTCGTTGATTTCGCAACCCGATAATCCGGCGATTGCCAGCAGAAGAGACGCTATTTTTACTTTGTTTTTCATATCGAGTGTTATTATTTGTTGTAATACTTCGATTCTTTTCTATTTATTGCCAGATCATAGGTTTGCGCAACCATTGATAGTTTTTGTATGCGCCCAGTCTTTCCAATTCGGCTTTGTTGTATTTTTCTTCTGTTTCGGGGTCGTAGTTGATACGGTTGATCCATGCTTTGGGATCGTCTCCCCAATGAGCTTCATAAATATTATTGGGCCGTTTTAATCCGGGATATACATAGGTGTTGTCATATTGTATTCCGTTCTCCTCGCAACTGTAATTGTAGCGACGCATATCGGTCCATTGTTCGGGTTGCAGATAGAGGCAAACATATTTCTGACGCATGATGTGCCCGATGTTGAATCCGTCGGCAGGGAAGTAGGTAGTTACGTAGTTTCCTGTTCCGGTTTCATTTCCCAGATAGTTATTGCGGTAGCGGGTATAACTGCTTCCATAAATCGAGGAAAGATTGAACCGGTCGAAATTAATTTCGGCAGCTTGCATGGTCAATGAACGGGCCGTCGGCTTATCGCCGCTCCAATAAGTAGCTTCGGCTTTGATAAGCAGGAGTTCTTCTTCGAGGAAGAGGGGAACATAACCTGTGTTTTGCGTATAGACCGAAACTTTCTTGCCGTCGACTTCGGGGAACAAGGTGGGGTAGTTATCCACTTTGTAGGAAACGTCCATACCGATATTGGTATCGAGATAACGCATTTCAGTACCGGAATCGCTTGTTCCCGAGGGTCCCGGCCGTGCACTCATGAAAGCGAGGATACGAGGATCTTCCGCCCAGCCTTTCAGGTTGTTATGCGATTCGAATACGCCCAATATATTTTCCATGAAATATTTGGTAGGAACAGCCGAATTCAACATGTTGCCACGTCCTTCCCAGCCGAGACCTCCTTGTTCGGTCGATCCGAAGGCTTCGCCCCACGGAGAATTTTGGGCTCCGTTACCGCCGTCGAAACGATAAAGTACATCTTCCCAACCTTCGAGTGCCCGGTTGACAGCTGTAATGATGGCTTGGCATGTCGCCGCATTGTTTTCCCAATTCGGCAATTTGCGAAGCAATAACCGGGCTTTTAAGGCGTAGGTATAGTGTTTCCATTTATTTAGGTCTCCGGCGAAGACACGGTCGATCGATTGATCGATAGGTATATTGGTCGCGGCTTCGGTATAAGTGGGATCTTCATACATGCCTATCAGCTCTTCTATTTCTTGATTCATCCACTCGTAGATGCTTTCTTGCGTATCGTAGTGCGGACTGTTCGATTCATAGGCTTCCGAACGAGGCATGTCTCCGAATAGGTCGGTTGTCATTTGGGTGGACATTAACCGAAGGGTACGGCCGATGAGTTCCAGATTCCACGCTTGTGCTTCGTGAGCCTCGTCGATGATTTCTTTGGCATTGACACCGATATCGTAGAAGTGGCGACGCCATTGCGGGTGACGGTTCATCGTCAGGAAATCGCCCCAGCCGGATTTGTATGCGAAACTCGACGTTTGGTTACGTCCGCCGGTAGTCAATGTTTGGGTCAGATAAGCGCCGTATTCGGCATGGTCGAATTGAAGTTGAGCCGAGTAGAACAGCACGACAGGTAATACCTGTTGGGGCAGAACCTCATGAGCGGCATCTTCGTTGACGTTGTCGTACAACCAGTCTTCGCAACTTGCGCCCATGAAACTGATTAACAACGATAATATGATAACTTTATATTTATTCATGGTTCCTTGATGTTAGAATGTTGCGTTTATAGTGAAATTGAAACTGCGGGTGGCCGGGATAGACATATTGTCGATACCCATCGTTCCTGTACCGTAGGCTGCCGAAGTTGAAATTTGCGGATCAGAACCCGAATATTTGGTCAACAGGAAGAGATTGCGGCCTGTAATGGAAGCTCTCAATCCTTTAATGTAGGGATTCCCTTTTTTCAAGAACCGTGTGAAATCATATCCTACGGTGACGTAACTCAGTCGGAGATAAGAACCGTCTTCGATAAAATTGGAGCTTACGCCATAGAAATAGGTATTCAGGTTGGTCTGATTCAAAATGATAGGCTTGTTGTTTTGTACATAAGTTCCGTCGGGTTGTGCGACTACACCTTTTACGACTACTTCGCGGTTACGGTAGTTCTCCAACGATTTGTGCATACCGTTGGTAAAGAGCGAGCGTGCGGTTCCATTATATACGTCTCCTCCTACACGTCCGTCCAGTAAGAACGATACAGTCAAGTCTTTCCATCGGAACGTGCTGCTCAATCCCATCAGGAAGTCGGGCTCGCGGTTACCGATATATACGCTCTTGGCCGGGTTGATAATGGGATATCCGTCCTCGTCGATAAGTATTTGTCCGTCGGGAGCACGCATATAGTCCTTGCCTGAAATACCCGTCGTCGAACCGTTTAGATAGGCGGTAGTATAGATATCGCTGAACTGTGTCCCTTGAATTTCGCTCACGTCTTCGGGTAACGATTTTACGACACCCCGATTCAACCCGAAGTTGAGGTTGGCGGTCCATTCGAAATCTTTACTGCGAAGAATGTCTTGACTTAATGTGGCCTCCACGCCGTGATTCTCGATACTACCTTCGTTGCGGACTTGTAGAATAGTTCCCGATGAAGGTGAAACTCTCACGGTTACGATTTGGTTGTTTACCGTAGTCGAGTAGTAGGCTACATCTAAACGGGTGCGGCTGTCGAAGAATCTTAAATCGGCTCCGATTTCCCACGACTTTGTCATTTCGGGTTCCAGCGTAATGGCATAAGAAGCTGTTGGGTCGACACTATATCCTCCGTCGGGGAATGTAGAGGCTTCCCGATAGGCTTTGGTAAATTTGTTGGGAGTAGCATCTTTCCCGACTTGTGCCCAGTTTCCGCGTATTTTACCATAGCTGAACCAATCGTTACTGATGTGGAACAATTCGCTGAAAATTAAACCTGCCGTTACCGAAGGATAGAAGTAAGAAGATTTTTCGGCTTGTTTCAAGGTAGAGGAACCGTCGTAGCGGGCTGTTCCGCTTAATTGGGCGATTCCTTTATAGTCGAATCGCAATTCTCCGAAATACCCGTATTTGTTTTTCTTGGAGCGGAAGTAGGAAATGGGATAGTCGCCCGTTTTCAGCCAGTTTTCGGTATTCGTATTGTTGAAACTGTAATAGTCTCCTTCCAATACGAACTCCTGTCCCGCCATAGTGGCTTCATAGCTTTTGTTGATCATGATTTCGGCTCCGGCCAACAGGTTCATGCTGAAATCTTTGAACAAATCTACTTTGTATGTGGCCAATCCCTGTACCGTGAGTAGTTCGCTGCGGCTGGGTTCGAATTTATAAGAACCGAATTTGTAGAGATATTTGGAAATAACGCTCTCGTCCAGTTCGTCTTTATCGAAACGTGGTTTGGCGTAAGCGTCGGAAGTTGTGTATCCTTTGTCGTATGCGATTTTACCGGTGAAGGTCAAATCCTTTATGGGAGTCCATTCGATCGATCCGTTTAAGATGGTACGTGAAGATTGTGTCTCCCCTCCGTCTTCGTAACGTCCCCAATAAGGGCTTACTCCGGCTGCAATTTTATCGGCGTCTGTAAGGGCATTCCAATTGTCGTAACGACCACCGTCTTCTATGCTGTAAACCGGTTTTCCCAATGGCGTTTTGTACACACGCATATCGTTGTTGATAGGCCAAGTGTAGATAGAACTCATGCTATTGCCGAATGAACGGGATTTCGTATCGATATAATTTAATGATGCATTGATTTTTACCCATTTCGAAGGGGTGAAAGTTGCTTTTAACAAAGCACCCATGCGATTCTTGTAATCTTCGGGGACAACACCGTCGGTAGAAGTGTAGTTGAACGATGCATAAGCTGTGAATTTGTCTGTTCCTCCCGAAGCGTTCACATCGTATTTTTGATATAATCCCGTTCCCAAGAAATTCCCGACGTTATCGTAGGTTCTTTCTCCTTCTTTCAGAAGAGGACCCCAACCTCCGCTTACGGAGTTTTCTTTATAGAAACCGAGATTTCCCGGAGCATATTTCTGTTGAATTTTAGGGATTCTTACGCTGTTGTCGATTTGTACGCTGGCACTACCGTTCACGACGATCTGTCCGGTTTTACCGCTTTTCGTGGTGATTAGGATTACACCGTTGGCTGCTTCCGAGCCGTACAATGCCGATGCAGCAGCACCTTTCAATACGGTCATGTTTTCGATGTCGTTCGGGTTGATGTCACCGGCCGACGAACCGCCTCCACGCATAGGCATTCCATCGATAATAAACAAGGGCTCGTTATTTTGTCCTGAGTTGATGGACGAAATCGCACGAATGATGATTTGGGAACTGGAATTGGGTGAACCTCCACTCCCTGATACTTGCACACCGGCAATTTTCCCTTGTAAAGAATTTACGAAGTTTGCCGATTGTCCAGCAGTAACTTCGTCGGCATTTAGGCTCTGGACGGCGAAGTTCAGTTTTTTCTTTTCTTCCCGAATACCCATCGCTGTTACGACAACCTCGTCTAATTGTGTCGATGACGAGGTTAAAGTTACATTGATGACAGATTGATTTCCAACCTGCACCGTTTTCGGTTGCATACCCACGTAACTGAATGTTAGGCTTGCGTTTTCATTGACTTTAATAGAATATTTCCCATCTAAGTCGGTCGTCGCTCCTTGTGAGGTGCCTTTGACATGGACCGATGCCCCGATAACGGGCAGTCCGTCTTCGGCAGATACAACGGTCCCCGTTACGGTGCGTTGTTGAGCGAAACCTACTATAGCAAATAAGGAAAATAACAGAAGTAGCACCTGTCTTCTCATAATACTGCTTGTTTGTTAATAATCAAGGTTAGTAAATACTCGTTTATAATTTGTTTGAATTAATCATGGTTGATTCTTGTTTTTCGTGGTTTAAATCAAC
>NZ_JAIJHU010000052.1:0-21497 GCF_022723415.1 Barnesiella sp.
TTTTTGTCAATAGCCCGCTATTGACTGCATATCTCGGACTCCAATCTGCTTCAACATAGGTCTCAATCTGTCTCGGAATAAATTTAAAACAGCTTCTTATTGAAATGAAGATATTGCAAAAAAAAACTGCAAATCCTTCTTCAACAAGGATTTGCAGTTTCAATGAGCCAGATTTACATTATTTGACCTCGATTGTTTTTACGACTCCGTCATTACTTTGAACGGGTAATTTAGGAAGTTCGACAGACAGAACACCGTGTTCGACGTGAGCCGCTATCTTATTTTTGTCTACGTTATCGGGCAATATCATTGTCTGTTGGAATTTGGAATAAGAAAATTCACGACGCAGATAGTGCTCTTTTTTTCTTTCTTCCTTATTTTCGCTTTTCTTTTCCATCGTGATAACGAGATTGTCATTGTCATCGATGTGGATTTGAAAATCGTCTTTTGTCATACCCGGAGCCGCCACTTCAATGCAGTAGTCGTTTTCATGCTCTACCACATTGATTGCCGGAGCCGTTGCATTAGCTTTTTCCATCCAATCGTTATCGAAGAAATCATTGAAGATACTCGGTAACCAACCTTGATTTTTTCTTGTGGGTAACATAGTTTTAATCTCCTATTTTTAAGTTGTTTAATCTTTTCTTTGACTTCGGCTCTTTTCGATAACCGACGTCATTCGGATATTTGCAAACGACGTGCCAATATATTTTTCGAGGTTTATTGTTCGGGTATGTATGACAATAGTTATCCAAAGTGGACAAAATTATTCCATAGAGTAATTATTGTCACTTTTTTCGGGCAGGGGAAGACGCAGGGAATCGATAAGTAAGTCATAGTTTTTTCGATTATGCCATAAATCGGTTATGGCGTGATTATACTTTTGCTCAAAAAAAGAGAAGAGTATGGAAATACAAGAACAACAATTTGTCCGGGAACTGGCGGAGAGCCGTATGCAAATAGAATTATTGAGAAATCGAGTGTTGCTGCGTTATTACGCCCAATTGCTCGAACTCGATATCATGGAGCAAACCCAAGAAGTGAAAGCTCTCATGAGCAGTATCAACACGCTCGAACGCTATGCCCGTAAATATGAACCGAAAGAATCGGCCATAGAGTCTGCTCCCGTAGAAAACGGGGGATCGGGAGAAGTTTTCCGGAACAAAGAGGGAGAGTCGGAGAGTATCGATGTACTGTCGGGGAAAACTATGCCTTGTGTTTCTGCTCGTTCGGGGGTAGAGAATATGACGGCTGTACCTTCCCGGTCGGTGGCAGTGCGAAATCTCCCTAACGGATTGAAGATAGAATCGGTTACGACTCGTGGAAAATCGCATCGAAAATAGATTGCAGATGAAAAGGCGCAAATTTCTATTCGGTAAGGTTGTTTTGAAAATTGTTTGAGCTATCTTTGCGCAGGATGCGAAAATAGGCTGCATTCGGCAAAGTCAAGCGAGCTTGCTTTTGCCCTCATTTGCACTATCTTTGCGTATATTGTGAAGGCAGGCCGGGCTCGGCGTAACAAATGGAATTCGGTTCTGCTCCCTTTGCTTGCATGGACTCTACAATTTTACGGAACGATGAAAACGATACGAGAGATATATCGCATAGGGTATGGCCCTTCGAGTAGTCATACAATGGGGCCGAGAAAGGCTTCCGAAATATTTTTGAACCGCCACCCTGAGGCTGTGGCGTTCGAGGTCATTCTGTACGGTAGTCTTGCCGCTACGGGAAAAGGGCACTTGACCGATGTAGCGATTCTCGATACCCTTCAACCTCATGCCCCGGTCGAGATTGTGTGGAAACCGTCGGTATTTCTGTCGTTTCACCCGAACGGCATGACTTTTCGCTCGAAAAATAGTTCGGGTGAAGTGACCGACGAATGGACCGTGTTCAGCGTGGGAGGAGGGGCTTTGGCCGAAGAAGGGAAGCCTTTCGACAAGACACCGGAATTGTACGAAATGAATAGTATGACTCAGATTCTCTCTTGGTGTGAACGGACGGGGCGCAGTTATTGGGAATATGTGCAGGAATGCGAAGACCACGATATTTGGGACTATTTGGCCGAGGTGTGGTCGACTATGCGCGAGGCTATCGAACGAGGGCTCGATCAGGAGGGTGTATTGCCCGGTCCGTTGAATTTACGGCGGAAAGCCTCTTCTTATTATATAAAGGCGAAGGGTTATAAAGACAGTTTGAAAAGTCGGGGATTGGTATTTGCCTATGCGTTGGCCGTGAGTGAAGAGAATGCATCGGGCGGGCGTATTGTAACCGCACCCACTTGCGGATCCTGTGGAGTCGTGCCGGCGGTATTGTACCATTTGCAAAAGAGTAGGGAATTCAGCGATACCCGCATTTTAAGAGCGTTGGCGACCGCCGGTTTGGTGGGGAATATCGTGAAGCAAAATGCTTCTATATCGGGAGCCGAAGTGGGGTGTCAAGGCGAAGTGGGAGTGGCATGTGCTATGGCTTCGGCAGCAGCCAGCCAGTTGTTCGGTGGTAGTCCTGCGCAAATCGAGTATGCCGCCGAAATGGGGCTGGAACATCATTTGGGTATGACTTGCGATCCGGTGTGCGGATTGGTACAGATACCTTGTATCGAACGGAATGCCTATGCTGCGGCGAGGGCTTTGGATGCTAATATCTATTCGGCTTTTACCGATGGAAGTCATCGTGTATCGTTCGACAAGGTGGTGGCTGTAATGAAACAGACAGGGCACGATTTGCCGTCCTTGTACAAGGAGACCGGGGAGGGTGGCCTTGCCAAAGATTACGAACAGATGTAAAAAACAGATTTGTAAATCACTCTGGAAATTTCGATCGGGACAAGCCTCGATCAGTCGATTCCCGGTCGCCTGCTTGTGCCTATGTTCTTGTCTCCCACTTAGCTGTTTTTGGCTCAGTAGGAAATCAGTAGGGATTGCCCTTTCACATCTCCAACCCCTCTCCTTAAAAATTACCATTTCTTCGGTTAACTACTATATTGCTATGCAGCACAAGAGAGAAGGGGTAAGGTACACTAAGAGACAGAAGGGCTAAAATAACAGTAGGGCGATGTTGCTGGAAAATTTTTACACTCCTCCCCTGTGTTTTGCAACGTAAAATATAGGGGAGGTGGCCGCAGGCAGGAGGGGTTAAAGAAATGTTTCTTTGGTTTTACCACTATATTGCTCTACAACAAAGGGGTGAAAGGGTTACACACACACCAAGTGACGGAAGGATTAATAGATAAGTATGCCAGGAGGTTAAATACATTCCCTTTTCTCGGAGAGTGAGCAAAAAGGGAGGTGAATTTGTTTTTATGGTGAAGTTACTTTATATTTGTAGTTGTTTAAGCAATGATTAATATATGAACTTTTCCGAATTGAATATAGAAATGGTGTTCGCTTTGATGAGCGGTAAATTGTCTGCTGCGATTAATCGGAAATTATATCGTAGTTTTCGAAAATTGTCTATCGATATAACACCCGAACAATGGACTGTATTGTATTATTTATGGTCGCGGGACGGAGTGACTCAGCAGGAATTGTGTAATGTTACATTTAAAGACAAACCGAGTATGACCCGGCTAATAGATAATTTGGAAAAGCAACAGCTTGTCGTTCGTTCTCCGGGCGTGAAAGATCGGCGTATCAATTTGATTCATCTTACCGATAAAGGTCGGGAGTTGGAGGTGGCTACGAAGCCTTTGGTGACGGCTATTATGAGAACGGCGTTGGACGGCTTTTCGGATAGAGAAGTCGAGATGGCCGGGAGAATGTTGACCAAAGTTTTCGGTAATTTGAAAAATTCGTTGGAGGATTAAGAAAATCTGTCATGATTAAATATATGAGGCATATATTCATTTTTATAGTTGTATGGCTTGCGGCAGGGACGATTTGTTCTTTCGCGCAATACAAGCCCGATCGTTTGGGAGAGGGTTTTGAAGCAAAAACTATCGCCATGCCGGACGATTACAGCGGAAGGGTAGTGACGACTCTTGTTCGGAGTTTATCGTCGTGCGACACGCATAAAGCGGTGCTTTACGTGCACGGATATAACGATTATTTCTTTCAGGAAACGCTGGCTCGGACGTTTAACGATTCCTGCTTTAATTTCTATGCCGTGGATTTGAGAAAATACGGACGCTCGTTATTGCCGGAACAAACGCCGTTCGAGGTTCGAGATTTGCAAGAATATTTTGCCGATATAGATACGGCTCTGACTCTTATTCGGGAGGAGGGAAATACCGATATCGTGTTGATGGCTCATTCGACGGGAGGATTGATAACATCGCTTTACTGTGAGGCTTATCGTAACGACTTGCCGGTACAGGGACTCATTTTGAACAGTCCGTTTCTCGACATGAATATGAATTGGTTCTATGAGAAGATTCTGGTTCCTATCGTGTCGGCTTGGGGGCGTTGGTTTAAAGGAACGAAGATAAGTCAGGGAAATTCTACCGCTTATGCCGAGAGTTTGCTAAAAGATCATCATGGGGAATGGAATTATGATACCGACTTGAAATTTAAGGTATCTCCGCCTGTTTCTTCGGCATGGATACGGGCGATACATCGCGGACACAATCAAATTCATAAAGGGTTGCATATTCCCTGTCCCGTTTTGTTGATGTATTCGAGTCAATCGGTAGACGGGAATAAATGGACGCCTCAACATCAATCGGGAGATGCCGTACTCGATGTAAAGGATATTGCCCGCTATGGTCGCATGCTGGGACCAAAAGTCACAGAGTTTGAGGTTCAGGAAGGAATGCACGATCTCGTACTTTCGAAACCTTCGGCTCGTCAAGCTGCTTATTCCGAGATGTTTCGTTGGCTTCGGAGCAATGGATTGAACGAATGATACCCCAAAGTTCGTTTATTCTCCGAGAGTCATCGAAAACACGATGTGGGGCATATCGATGCCTCGGTAGTGTTTTACGATGGTATCGCCGGGCGTCATACCGATTCGTTTTGCGACTCCTTGCGAAGGAAGGTTATTGTCGCGGATAATGGAGTAAATGCGTTTTATACCCAAAATGTGGGAGGCATAGTCGGCACATGATCGTGCGGCTTCGGTAGCATACCCTTTGTGCCAGAAATTTTTGCGAATGAGATAGCCTATTTCGGGAACGGTTTGCTCTCTGTATGGTTGCATAGTGATGCCACATTGTCCGATGAGCTCTCCGTTTTCTTTAAGAACGGCTCCCCATAAACCGACTTTGTCTTCGGCATATCTCTTTATTTGTCGGTCTAACCATTCCCGGACTTCTGTGCCGTTGAATGCGCCTTCGTAGGCGTACATCACCTCGTTGTCTTGTAAGAGTTTACAAACTTCATGAAAGTCGTTCGGGCATAACTCTCTAAGAATTAATCTCTGGGTTTCTAATATCGTTCTCATTTCACAGGTCACCGGTTAAAGACGTTGTTATTCGGCATTCTGTTCGGATTGCTGTTTTTCCAACTGTAAGACTTGTTTGTCTGCGAGTTCGAGCGTGCGTACGTTCAGTTGATATTCTCGTTTGAGGTCATCGACATTTTTCATGAGGTTGGCGAGCTCACGGGTCGCTTTAACGGCTTCGCGTGTGACGGGGTCGAGCGATAGAGTGTATCGGTTTCCCCCCAAGTAAGTGAGGGTTATTTTTTTACTCGTATTATTCGCTATGAGTGCTGCGACGGCAGAACATTGACCGTCTTTGTATGTCACGATTTCGGTATATTTGCCGTCGTTGGTGAACCGGTAATTATTGGCTCCGTCGTACCCGATAACGAGAGTTTCGGCTTTACTTTTGTCCGGGAGCGTCGCCCGTATGGAACTGTGTTTTATCGGTGTGCTTCCGTAATATACGCTTGCCAACTGCATTTGTCCGTTTTCTGTGACCAAAACTTTCAATTGGCTACGATTTATCGCGGCTTGTTTGGGAAGTTTCTTATATATATAATTCCCTTCCGTTTGGTATTTGGCATCTTTTTCGAACCGGAAGTTTTTCTTGACCGCTTCGAGTTCGGTTTGTCTCACTTTGAGTACACTGTCTATATAAAGCAGATTTTGCTCGCTTTCTTTTTGTTTTACGCGGCACATGAGCAACATACCCGCTTTTATCTGTTTGAAGGCTTTGGGGTATAATAATTCGATACTGTCGATAGCGTTTTTAGCATTGGCGTATTGACCGTTTTCGAATAACTTCCGAGCTTTTTCATATTGAGCGTTAGCTTCATTACTATTATCTCCGCAGGAGAATAATACTATCGCACAAGAGCATATCCAAAAGTAAAGATATTTAGCCATAATTGATCGGTGTATTGTATTTGATGTTAATTCTATCTAATAGACCCTCTCTGTACATCTTTGACCCCCTTAACGGTTTTGAGCTTTTTCATCAGACTGTTGAGGGAGGAGATGTCATCGACCGTGACGGTGATATGTCCTTGAAAAAGGCCGTCGTTCGAGTCGATCGAGATGCCTCTCATATATATGTTTTTTTCTTTTGAAATAATCGATGTAATGTTCGTTACGATACCGATATCGTCGTTTCCGATAACTCGCAGGACGGTGACGTATTTAGAACCCATTTTTCCCGACCAGCGGGCATTGACTACTCTGTAACGGTAACGACTGTATATGTGTCGCGCGTTCGGACAATCTTTACGGTGTATCTTGATAGTTCCTTCTGTGGAGACAAATCCAAAGATTTCGTCGCCGTAAATGGGGTTGCAGCATTTGGCCAATTTATAGTCGATACCTTTGACATCGCCGCCTATGACGAGCTCGTCTTCTTTCGATTCGTCGGGTTCTTTTTGTAAAGTAAATTCTTCTGCCGTACGAGTTTCGTATTGCTCTTCGTTTTCTTTTTTATCGATTTCGAGATAAAGGTCGATTACGCGATTGACGTCGATATGTTCATCGGCCAATTCGTTGTAAAAATCGGTGACGGTTTTATAGCCCATTTTTTTTATAAGGCGCATCATTACACCGTCTTCCATCTCTATTTTGCGGTTTTTGAATCGTCTTTGCAAAAGCTCTTTCCCATATTCCGCCGCTTTATTCTGCTGTTCGTTCAGGGCTTGCTTTATCTTTACCCGCCCTTTCGATGTCGCGGCTATGTTGAGCCAGTCTTGCTTCGGTGTCTGATTGGGAGAGGTAAGTACTTCGATCGTATCGCCGCTTTTCAGTTTGTATTTTATGGTTTCGATCTTTCCGTTTACCTTGCCGCCGACACATTTGCAGCCTAACCCGGTGTGAATGAGGAATGCGAAGTCCAGTAACGTGGCTCCCAAAGGCAATTTGTATAGGTCTCCTTTCGGAGTGAATACGAATACCTCTTTGTCGTAGAGATCCATTTTGAAATCGCGCATGAGTTCCAAAGCTCCACCGTTTCCGGCCGCTTCGAGTACTTCGCGCACATTGTTCATCCAATCGTCCAGCCCGTTCTCGCTTTTAATTCCTTTGTATTTCCAGTGGGCGGCAAGTCCTCGTTCGGCTATTTCGTCCATTCGCCGGGTACGTATTTGTACCTCTACCCAGCGTTGTTTCGGTCCCAGCACAGTGATGTGTAACGATTCGTATCCGTTCGATTTGGGAATGGACAGCCAGTCTTTCATTCGCTTGGGGTTGGGCTGGTACATATCGGTGACGATCGAATATACCTTCCAACAGTCTGCCTTTTCCTGTTCGAGGGGAGTTTCCAGTATGACACGAATGGCAAACAGGTCGTAAATGTCTTCCAAATCGGCTTTTTGTTTCTTCATCTTATTCCAGATGGAAAAGATGGATTTCGTGCGGCCCTTGATTTCGAAATGTAGACCTTCGGCTTCGAGTTTTTGTTTTACCGGTTGGATAAATTCCATGATGTATTTATCCCTGTTCCTCTTGGTTTCATTGAGCTTGTGGGCTATCTGGTCGTAGATTTCCCGATTGGTGTATTTCAGGGAGAGGTCTTCCAGTTCCGATTTTATGGAGTATAGTCCCAATCGGTGCGCCAGCGGAGCATAAAGATAGGAGGCCTCGCAGGCGATGTCATAACGGTATTTTTCGTTGGGGTGGTGGTTTATCATTTTCATGACGCAAAGCCGGTCGGCGATCATGATGATGATAACTCGTATATCTTCGGCGAACGATAGTAACAGTTTGCGGAAATTCTCGCTTTCGACGGCAGCCTGTTTGGCATACAAGCTGTTCGATTTAATGAGACCCCGAATGAGCTGGGCTATGTCGTCTCCGAATTCTTTTTTTACGGTTTCGATAGTGAGGAATTCGCTGACGACCAAGTTGAAAAGTAGAACCGAAATAAGCATACTGCGTTCTAATCCCACCCTGTCGCATAAGATGAGCGCAGTATTCAGATTACGGACAACCGGATTTATTCCTTGTTTGTTTCGCTGATAGTGCCCTGTTTCGACGGCTTCGGAAATGAGGCGACGCATGCGGTTGAAGTCTTCGACTCTTAAAACTGGGCGACTATTGCGTAACAGTTGCCGATAGACCGATAGGACATTTTCTTTTTCGTCGAGTGTAAAATAGCTTTTTTCGGGCATAAGGTGCGACTGTTTTCAAAAATTCTGTCTCAAATATATATTTTTGTGGGTAAAAATGCGCTTTTTTTTAGAGCTTTTTGTAGTTTTGGGAACGGAATTAAAATTCATTATTCATTACAAGCTATGTTTACACCGGAAGATTTAGATTTGTTTGCCGAAAAAGGTATTGACGTACATACGGTTGAGGAGCAGTTGGCCTCGTTTAAAAGCGGATTTCCTTTTTTAAGGATATTATCTTCTGCTTCTGTCGGGAACGGTATCTTATCGCTTGACGAACAGCAGACGCAATATTATCTCGATTTGTGGGAAGGTTACTTGAAAGATAATCATAAGGTCGTAAAGTTTGTTCCGGCATCGGGAGCTGCGAGTCGTATGTTCAAAGATTTGTTCGCATTCCTTTCTGCCGATTACAGTGAACCACAAACTGATTTCGAAAAGAAATTTTTCAATTCGATCGAACATTTTGCTTTTTACTCCGATCTTGACGAAGCCTGTTTGAAGAATGAAGGAAAGAGCATAACCGATTTGATAGAATCGGGCAATTACAAAGCGGTGGTGTCCAATCTGCTCGAAGCGAAGGGCTTGAATTATGGTTCTTTGCCGAAAGGGTTATTGAAATTTCATCGTTATGCGACGAATAACCGTACGGCTATGGAGGAACATTTGACGGAGGGAGCTCTTTATGCCGCCAGTTCCGACGGGGAGGTCAATATTCATTTTACGGTATCTCATGAGCACCTTGCCGATTTTAAAGCATTAGTAGCCAAGAAGAAAGCGGATTATGAGCGACGTTATGGCGTACGTTATCATATTAGTTTTTCCGAGCAAAAGCCTTCTACCGATACTATTGCGGTCGATGCGAATAACGAGCCGTTCCGAGAGAATGGTAGGCCGTTGTTCCGTCCGGGGGGACATGGGGCTTTAATCGAGAATCTGAACGACATAGATGCCGAAATCATATTCGTAAAAAATATAGATAATGTAGTGCCCGACAGACTGAAAGAGCCGACCGTGCGGTTTAAGAAAATCATCGGAGGGGTGCTGGTATCGTTACAAACGGAGATAAACCGTTATATTACCATGTTGAAAAGCGGGAAATACACGATCGACGATTTACGGGAAATGATACAGTTTTTGCATAAAAAGCTTTTCGTCAGAAATGAGGAAACCAAACATTTGGAGGATGCGGAGCTGGCTTTGTATTTGTTGCGGAAGTTGAATCGCCCGATTCGTGTATGCGGAATGGTTCGCAATTCCGGAGAACCCGGCGGGGGGCCCTTTATTGCTTATAATCAGGACGGAACCACATCTTTGCAGATTTTGGAGAGTTCCCAAATAGATATGTCGAATCCAGATGCTAAGGAACAGTTCGAGTCGGGTACTCATTTTAATCCGGTAGATTTGGTTTGTGCCGTGAGGGATAATAAGGGAGAGAAATATGATTTGCCGAAATACGTAGATAAAAATACCGGTTTTATTTCGCTTAAATCGAAGAATGGCAGAGAGCTGAAAGCTCTTGAATTGCCGGGACTTTGGAACGGGGCCATGAGCGATTGGAGTACTGTTTTTGTGGAGGTTCCCGCAGAGACGTTCAATCCTGTCAAGACAGTTAACGATTTACTCCGTCCGCAGCATCAGTAAAGTGAGGGAATCGGCATGGAATAGAGGGCGATATGCAGTGGTATATCGCCTTTTTTTGTAATTTTGCACTTGCGAGGATAAGCATCGCCGTGGTATGGACCCAATAGAATTTTGTTTATACCTCTGGCTTGTATTACCATTGCATATGATTGATGAGAATAGTGGGGGCATGAAATCTAACCAATTTTTATTCTTCGGCTATTCGTTAAGTAAAAAAGAAAAATAAGAATAGAAAATATGACGTTTGAAGAGTTCGGATTGTCCGAAGATGTTATGCGAGGGCTGGATGCCATGAATTTTAAGGAGGCGACTCCTGTTCAGGAACAAACCATTCCTGTGATATTGCAAAAAAGAGATTTAATAGCTTGTGCTCAAACCGGTACGGGAAAGACGGCCGCCTATATACTGCCATTACTGAATCTGCTTACAGAAAAGCAGGGCGACGGAGATAGAGTGCGTGCTGTGATTGTCGCTCCTACGAGGGAGTTGGCGCAACAGATCGACATGCAGTTCGAGGGATTTTCCTATTTTCTTCCTATTTCTACTGTTGTGGTTTCGGGTGGGGGAGACGGCGCTTCATGGGACCAGCAAAAGCGGGGGTTAACGATGGGTGCGGACATTATTATCGCCACACCGGGACGGCTTATCTCTCATTTGAATATCTCGAATATTGATTTTTCGGGAGTGGAGTGTTTTATTCTCGATGAGGCCGACCGGATGCTCGACATGGGTTTTTATGACGATATTATGAAAATAGGTAAAAAATTGCCCGAGAATCGTCAAACGGTCATGTTTTCGGCGACTATGCCTCCCAAGATTCGGCAGTTGGCCAAGAATATCATGAACGAACCGGTAGAGGTCAATGTGGCTATCTCGAAACCGAACGAGGCCATAGACCAGTCGGCTTATGTCTGTTATGAGAGTCAGAAGATGGGAATCGTCGATTGGCTTTTCAAGGAACCGGCCGGAACGAAAACGATCGTTTTCTCTTCTTCGAAACAGAAAGTAAAAGAGTTGGCATTTTCCTTGAAACGAAAAAAATATAAGGTAGAGGCGATGCACTCAGACTTGGAGCAATCGGAGCGCGAGTCGGTCATGCTTGATTTTAAAAATAATAAAATCGATATTTTGGTGGCAACCGATGTTATTTCCAGAGGTATCGATATCGATCAAATAGGATTGGTCATTAATTATGACGTACCGCATGATCCGGAGGATTACATTCATCGCATCGGTCGCACGGCCCGAGCCAATGCCGACGGTACAGCCATTACGTTCGTGTCGGAAAAAGAACAAGGCAAATTCCATCGAATCGAATTGTTTTTGGGGTATGATATTCCTAAACGGGAATTGCCCGAAGGGTTGGGCGATGCTCCGGTTTATTCTCCCAAACAAGGTCGGGGAGGTCAACGAAATCGAGGCGGTAAGAGAGGCGGAACCGGTGCTAAAAATTACGGAAAGGGAGGTAAGAGGAAACCTAAAAAGAACAATAGAGGTTCACAGAGTACCGAAATTTCAAGAAAACCTGAAAGGCATCATGGTCGTTCCAAGTCGTCCGGGAAACAATCGGGTGGTGTGGAACAATAGTTGTAAGGGGTTAATTATAAGTTTTGACTATTATTAGAACGAGTGAGGTTCTTTTGCCGTATTTGATTTTTTTGTCGAAATATTGAATAACTAACTTCTAAATTCATATTTATGGAATGTAGTAAGGCTCAAAGTATAGATGAACAGAGTTTGCAAAAAGCGCAATTTCTGTTTGAATCCGGAGATATTGACAAAATAGAGGTGGGAACAATAAAAGGTCTGTGTCAAATCCATAGGTCTCTTTTTGAAGGATTGTACGATTTTGCTGGTAAGATACGGAATTTGAATATTGCAAAAGGTGGGTTTCGTTTTGCGAATAGTCTGTACTTAGAAGTTATTCTTCCTGTAATAGAAAAGATGCCGGAAAGTACTTTTGAGGAAATTATAGCTAAATATGTAGAAATGAATATTGCCCATCCGTTCATGGAAGGTAACGGGCGTGCTACTCGCATCTGGCTGGATTTGATTCTAAAAAAGAATCTTGGTAAAGTCGTTGATTGGCAAACGATAGATAAAGACCTTTATCTCCAAGCTATGGAACGCAGCCCTATTAACGATTTAGAATTACGAGTATTGTTACAACCTGCTTTGACTGATAAGGTAAATGATCGAACCGTTATCTTCAAAGGAATTGAACAGTCTTATTATTACGAGGGATATAGCAGAAAATAATATTCAAATTTATCTATAAAGATGGAAACATTTTGACTTCTTCTGTTATAGTGACAATGATAATCTGAAATAGTAAATACGTTGTTTGCTCCTTGCAATTCGGGAACTGTATGTCATATTTGATTGTTTCCTATTATTAAGATAGATTGGAATGGACACTTTGGAGAAAAAAATGAAAGTAAAAGAGTTGTGGCAACTTTGTTTCCATGATGACGAACGATTTGTGAATCTCCTGTTCGACAATTTATACCGGGACGAGAATACCGTCTGTTTTGAAAAGGGGGGAGAGGTGACTACTGCGTTGCAGATGTTACCTTATCGCATGAGTTTCGGCGAGACTTCACTCGATGTAAGTTATATTTCAGGAGCTGCCACGAGACCGGAGTATCGCAATAGGGGATTGATGGGACGTTTATTGAAAGAGTCGTTCGAGATTATGAGGTCTCGTAATATTCCGCTTTCGGCATTGATTCCGGCTGAATCGTGGCTTTATGATTATTATGCTTCGAAGGGTTATGCTTCTGTATTTTTCCGTCAGGAACTCAATTTTTCATCGGCGCATCGATTTTATGGAGACGGATATCATCGGGTAGCTATGTCGATGGACGAGCTTTATCGGTTTTTCGATGAGCAAATGAGGCGACGTTCGTGTTGCATACAACATGGACGGGAGGATTTCAATGTGATTTGCGACGATATTTATTTGGACGGCGGAGATGTGGTCGCATTAGCCGATTCGCAGAATCGGCTTTCGGCATTGGCATTTGTCGTTCCCGGAGATGATGCGGTTTTTGTGAAGGAGTTGTTGGCGATAAATACCGAGGCAAAAGAGGCTATGCTGCATGAGGTTCAGTCGGCGTTTCCCGGATATTCTCTTCGAGTCTTTACGGAGCCGATGTCGGAGAATGGGGCGGCGGTTCTTATGGGAATGATTCGCATTGTGGACGTTCGGAGGGTACTCGAAGCGGTCGCAAAAAATAATCGTTCGTTGAGACGAGTATTTAGAGTGCATGATCCTTTATTGCCGGTTAATAACGGTGTTTTTCTTGTGGAGGAAGGTGAGTGTTACGAGGGCGTGACAAATCCGTGTGATTTTGATATCGATATAATGGAGTTGGCAGAAATTGTATTCGGCGGTTCGAAACTATCGTCATTGTTGGATTTTCCTTCGGTACGTCCATATATGAGTTTGATGCTCGATTGATAAAAAGAGTTATTTTTTTCTTCTCTTGATTTTTTGTGCTTATTTTTGCTTGTTGAAAAAGGTATGAAAAGTTTCGGTTATGCAATAGTATCGATATTTCTTGCAGTGGTGGTTCTCCTCACCAGTGGAGGAATTTCTATTGTCCGCTGTTGCCAGACACATTGTTTTTGTTTGCAAAATTCCGGTACGCAAGAAGTAGATCTCCTTTCCGATCGTTATTCTTCGGAGAGTCGTAATGATTGTTGTAAAACCGGCGGTATAGCAGACAAGCACGCTACGAAAGGACATTCTCCTTTTTGTAAACATGTGAAAGTAGAAAAACTGAATTTACCGATCGTAGACATTCCTACCGGGACAGATTGGGGGATACAGGGGACAATCGATTTGACCTATTCGTTTGGGTCGGTCATATTCGCTCCTGTCACTTCTGTTGTAAAGTATATAACTACTTCCTATATGCCGCCACCGCGGGATTATCTAAAACAAATCGCTATACTTTTGATTTAAAATCCGATATATGTAATTGGAGGGAAGGGAATGTGCCCTTTCGTGAAATTTTTGTCTTATGTGATATAGGACTGTTTTATTATATAATCGGATTAAAAAGATGATAAGATATTTAATATTTCCACTTTTTTTATTAGGTAGTTTGTCTTCGGCTTTTTCCCAAGTACGAGGGATTGTAAAAGATATAGCCGGAGAACCGATTATCGGGGCGAATGTCTTCTGGTTGGGAACTACGACAGGAACTACGACAGGGGAGTCGGGTAAATTCAGCTTACCTGAAACGGGGACGAGCGATAAGCTGGTTGTCCGTTTTGTAGGATATCGCAGTGATACGATACATATCGACAGGGTCGATACCGTTTGGGAGATTGTTTTACAGGACGGTGCGGTGATGGACGAGGTTCAAGTTTCGGCTCGACGTATGGGCACTATGAAGATACGAGCTGGGATATTGAATCAGGACATGATTTCCACGGCCGAGCTTTCTCGGGCCGCTTGTTGTAATCTGGGAGAGAGTTTTACAACGAATCCTTCGGTCGATGTCAGTTATTCTGATGCGGCGACCGGTGCTAAGCAGATTAAGTTGTTGGGGCTTTCGGGGACTTATGTACAAATGCTTGCAGAGAATATTCCTAATTATAGGGGTGTTGCTTCTCCTTATGCATTGGGCTACATTCCCGGTCCGTGGATGCAGAGTATTCAAGTCTCGAAGGGTGCTTCGTCGGTTAAAAACGGCTATGAATCGATTACCGGACAAATCAATGTGGAATTTAAAAAGCCACAGACAACCGAGTCGGTTTCGGCCAATTTGTTTGCCAATTCGTTAGCTAAGATAGAGGCTAATTTCGATGGCAATATTCATTTGAATCAGAGGGTGAGCACGGCGTTATTGGCTCATTATGAAAACAATCTCATGGCGCACGATTCCAACGACGACGGTTTTATGGATTTTCCCCGGGTAGAACAATATAATTTTCAAAACAGATGGGCTTATATGGGAGACCGTTATGTGTTTCAAGCCGGGATAAAGGCTCTCATGGAAGATCGTACGGGAGGACAAATGCGTTCTTATCGAGCGACGGACGGAATGCCTCGGTACGATATAGATATTCGAACGGAACGATATGAGGCTTTTACCAAAAATGCCTATATTTTCGATAAGGAGAAAAATACCAATGTCGCTTTGATTTTATCGGGTTCTTTACATCGTCAAGATGCCGGTTACGGGTATAAATTATATGATGTGGACCAATGGAACGGGTATGCGTCGCTGATGTTCGAAACAGAGTTCGATAAACGGAATAGTCTTTCAACCGGTTTAAGTCTTAATTATGACGATTATGACCAGAGTTATAAATTGTCACATACGGGTGATACTTTGGGTGCAAGGGATAAAGAGGTCGTGCCGGGGGCGTATGTGCAATATACTTATAACTGGAATGACAAACTCATGATTATGGCCGGATTACGTGCAGATTACAGCAGTGTATACGGGACTTTCGTAACGCCACGTGCCCATGTCAAATGGGCTCCTAACGAGATTTTCAATCTTAGGGCTTCTGCCGGGAAAGGATACCGGGCCACTCATGCCTTAGCCGAGAATAATTATTTGCTGGCCAGTAGCAGACGAGTCGTGATAGATCCCGATTTGGATATGGAAGAGGCTTGGAATTATGGTGTCAGTGCGGCTCTTTATATTCCGCTGTTCCATAAGACTCTAAACCTGAATTTGGAGTATTATTATACCGATTTCCTTCGTCAAATGGTCGTGGATATGGATAGTGACCCTCATGAGGTACATTTTAGCCAATTAAAGGGGACGTCTTATTCACATACGTTTCAGGCGGAGGCGAGTTATCCGTTTTTCAAAGGTTTTACTTTGACAGCTGCTTATCGTTTGACCGATGTCAAGACTACTTATGGAGGTGTGTTGAGGGAACGTCCGTTCGTCGGTCGATATAAAGGATTGCTGACTGCCTCGTATCAAACTCCTTTGGGCATTTGGCAATTCGATGTAACTTTGCAGTTGAACGGGGGAGGTAGACTACCGCAATCCTACATGCTGGAACAGGGGATTCCTGCGTGGAATAACCGGTATAAGGCGTATGAACAGTTGAATGTTCAAGTGACTCGTTATTTCAGGCATTGGTCGATATATGTCGGCGGTGAAAATCTTACCGGGTTCAAACAAAAAAATCCGATTATAGATGCTTCTAATCCGTGGGGAAGTAATTTTGATTCCACCCTTACTTGGGGACCTATGCATGGGGCTGTTTATTATGTAGGGGTTCGGTTTAACTGGGAGAGATTATAGATTTAAGTATATGAATTATAAAAATGTATGTGAGAAATGAAACAGGTAAAAATTTTATGGTTAGTAGCCGCATTGTTTTGTGCGACGACGGCTTTCGGGAAAGATATTAAAACAGTAGTTTTCAAGACAACTCCCGAAATGCATTGCAATAATTGCGAGACAAAGATCAAGAACAATCTCCGCTTTGAGAAAGGGGTGAAGGAAATTGTGACCGACCTCGGCGATAAAACGGTTGCCGTGAAATACGATGCCGATAAGACGACTGTCGAAGCTCTTATTAAAGGGTTTGCCAAAATCAAGTATTCGGCAGTCCCTGTGACCGAGAAAAAAGAGGGCGAAAAAAGTACTTGTCCAGAAAAGACTACTTGCCCAGAGGAAACGGAAGAGTGCTGTACTCCTTCCAAGTGAGGTTTCGGAAATTATTCGATCGATGATAAAGGTGTTTGTCCTGTGTGTGGTGGACACCTTTTTTTCTACTTAAAGGTAGACGCGATAACCGACAGCGAGGCTTATATTACGCCCTTGAAAACCTTTAACGACTTCTCTGATGGTTTTGGTAAGACCCAATGTATAACGGGCGTCTACGAATACTCCGAAGTTAAATTCGTAACCTAATCCGAAAGCAAGGCTGAAATCGACAGCCGAATCCCGGTATATGGAGTAGTCGTTATTTATTCCTTTCCATTTGTCCGAGAGGGAAAGTCCTATACCTAATTGAGGGCCGAATTGCACGTTTAGTCTGTTACAGGGAAAGAACTTTACCAATACGGGAATATCTAGATAGTGGGTTCTACATGTGTAAGTATTGCTGATGACAGCTCCGCTTTCATCGGTAAGGTAAAATTCATCGTCCGTATATCCTCTGGCAGAGTAGAATAGTTCGGCTTGCATATCGAAGTAGTTGTTGAATTGGTAAGTTGCGATAATTCCACCTTGAAAACCGGATAAATAGTCTGCGTGGTCTCCCAATTTACTCCATGGATAATTGATTGTCGACCAGTTGATTCCGGCTTTTCCACCCAAACTCCATTGGGCTTGAATAGAAACGGGTATGAATGCAATACATATTAGCAGGAAATATTTTTTCATAGTTTTTCCTTATTTATATTGTTCGATACGGGAATCGTCGATAGCTGTTTCTTTTCTTCCCATTTTTGAGAGTTGCAAGATACTAGAAAAAGTAATGAGATACAGACAATAAAATATATGTGTTTCATGTTTACATGTTTAGATACCTACAAATATACATGATATATTTTATATTCGCTTTTGTTATATTTGCATAAAAGTGAAAAAGATGTGTTTGATTGAACGGCGGGTATGTCTGTTTTATCTCTTGCTCATGGCTGTATAAAGTTATAACGGGTGGAAGTCTTTTGTGTGTTTTAGATAATTGAGTATGGAAGGGAATGAGGTGGAAGAAAAGATTGTTGGAGATTTGGACTGGGACGGGTTGCATCGTCCTCGTATTTATTATGCCGTAGCCACTACTTTTTGTGGATTGTTTCTTTCGGTACTCGACGGTTCGATATGTAATGTGGCGTTACCCAGTATTGCTCGGGAGCTTGGTGTTTCATCGTCGGATTCTATTTGGATAGTCAATGCGTTCCAGTTGGTTATTATGATGACTATCCTCCCTTTTGCGTCGATGGGTGAGCGCTGGGGGTATAAGCAAGTTTATCTGAGGGGTGTTATCGTGTTTACAATCGGTTCGTTGTTTTGTGCACTATCTCATAATTTGTCATTGCTCGTGATTTCTCGTGTATTTCAAGGTTTTGGAGCGGCTATGATTATGAGTGTGAACACTTCATTAATTAAGCTGATCTATCCCAAGCGGAGGTTGGGTGAAGGGGTTGGGCTCAATGCGACCGTAGTGGCCATAGCATCGGTAGCGGGACCTACTTTGGCCGCCGGTATATTGTCTGTCGCTTCTTGGCCCTGGTTGTTCGCCATCAATGTCCCTGTTGGTGTAGTTACCTTTTTTATGGGGCGTAGATATTTGCCCGATAATGCAGTTCGAGTTTTGGGGCATCGGTTTAATTGGAAAGAGGCTTTGTTGAATGCTGCGACGTTCGGGTTGTTCATCGGGTGTGTAGAGGCCTATTCCCATGATGTTCCTGTTACTTGGGTTTTGGGAGGTATTGTTTCGTTTGTCATTATAGGTACATTTTATGTGCGTATGCAACTTAGGGAGAGGTATCCAATGTTACCGTTCGATTTGCTTAAAATCCCTATTTTTTCGATGTCGGTTGTGACGAGTATTCTTTCATTTACGGCTCAAATGTTGAGTCTGGTAGCCATGCCTTTTTTATTGGCAACCACTTTCCATTATGATGCTGTTGGCACGGGGTTGTTAATGACCTCGTGGCCGTTGGTAATTGTGTTTGTCGCACCGCTTGCGGGGTTGATGATCGGGAAGGTTCACCCCGGTATTTTGGGTGGGGTTGGGTTAACTATTATGAGTGTCGGTTGTTTTTGTCTTTCATTTATTCCTACCGAAACAGGGCACTTCGGGCTTGTGTGGCGGTTGATGTTGTGCGGAATGGGTTTCGGATTGTTCCAGTCTCCGAACAATCATATGTTGCTTAGTTCTGCTCCACCTCAACGTACAGGTAGTGCTAGCGGAATGTTGGCGACAGCTCGGTTGATAGGTCAAACCGTAGGAGCAGCTTTGGTTGCGTTGCTATTTCATTTGTATGGTGATTCCGCTCCTCATGATGCCATGTTGTTGGCCGGAATCTTGACTTTGTGCGGTGCGTTTTCTTCTTGTTGTCGATTGAAGGTGAGTATGCCGAAGTAATAAAAATAGAATCTAAATGTATCGAGTTTGTGATCGGTTTGAAAAGCCGGTGTATTATTGTATCGTTTAAAGGCTCTGTCATTGTGGAAGACTTTGTCCTATCTTTGTTTTCTACTTGATAAAAGAGGGTAATTTTTAATCTTTTTGTGAGGACGATAGTGTAATCGGGAAATGTGCCAGTTTCATCAGATAATGATTATAGACATTATCTCACAAAGAAGCTGGATATGAAAGTTTCACAAGAACTACTTGCAATCTCCAAAATGATTACACATTGGGTTATGGCAATAAAAAAAACGATAGTTGACTATCGTTTTTTTTATTGAGTGTGACATTATGAGCTTATTGTGAGCGTATTATCGTTTCAGTATCTTTTTGGTGACCGTGTATCCTTCTTCTGATTTTACTTTTACCAAGTAGATACCGGCGGGTAATTGCGGTACGTTTGTCGTTTGTAGGTTCTCGCCTTGATTTCTTTGAATGAGGCAACCATTGGACGAGAAGATTTCTATTTCGTTGATAGGTTCGGCTGAGAATACAGATAGTTCGCAGCTGCTGAGTTGGAGTCTTATTTCCAAGTTATTTTTTGTTGTTTGCTGTATCGCACTCATGCCGGGAATTTTGATGTCGACATATACGGGGTAGTGGTCCGAGATATCTTTAAGGTCTACTGTTTGCCCATCGATGGTGATTGTTCTGACAATGTGTGATTCTATATTTTGAATGCCCGAATTTTTGTAATCGTGGAAAAGAATGTAATCTATGCAAGCTGTATTTTCTTCCCGTCCCGGTATCGTGTTGCCTTCGGTGTCGCTGAAAATCTGGAAGTCTTCCAAGAAAACGCTGAATGCTAGGTTTTTCCATCTGTGGGAATCGTTCATGTCTCCGGCCAAGAATACCGGTTTGCGTATGTAGTCCAATTCGGTGCAGATGGCTGCTGCTTCGTTCATGCGATGTTTGTCGTCTAAGTCCAAATGGGTGCTCATGAACGAGAAATCCTCGAAGTCGGTTCTTATCAATATACGTCCTACATCGCTACTCAATTTCATCTTTTTTATTTTTTTGATAGGCAACCAGCGTTTCACCAGTGTTCCGTTGCCTACACTGCCTCCATCGTAATCGGCAGCTATGCCGTATACTTGTACATAGTCGAGCTCGCTCCATTTGGCGATGTCGTCTAAGAGCACCCTTTTCCAACGACCGTTGGCTGCGCTGTCCAATTCTTGCAGGGCGACGACATCGGCATCGAGCGCTTTAAGTATGTTTGCGAACCGTTTGGTATTCAAATCATTGAGGCTTCCCGGATCTGTGCCGCCTTTGCAGTAGTGGGTGTTGTAGGTGAGTAATCGGATTACTCCGTCTTGCTTGGGATAGGTTTGAGAGAAAGAGTTTGACGCACAAAGTAATCCGGCTAATAATAATGTGATGCTTTTCTTTGTAATTTTCATAATTTATAAATAAAAAGTAATTATATAAAGATGTTATTTACTTGTGGGATTTAAGAATCTAGATAACGATAATTGGACGTATTTATGGAAATGTAACATAAATGTTGTCCAACTATCGTTATTGCCTGTCATTGGTCTTTTTTCCTACTAAGGGTCGGAAATGTCATTGCCGGTTTGTTAGAAATCAAGTCCATCGTCCCAGTTTGGATTTTGAGAGAGTGTTCCGTTGCTGAGTAGTCGTTCTTGGGTGGGGATAGGATATAGATAGTCCCTATCCTCTCTCCACTGGCGAGGTTCTTTTTCGATGTCGTGGCAGATGATGTTGCCTTTGTCTCCATCGGTCAAGACGAACTCGTCTCCCAGTTTGTAGAATTTGCGAATGTTCTTCACCGAGGGCTTTTTGCCAGTGTAGATGCAGATGTCCACTTTTTCTTTGTCACCGACGGTTCCATCGTTCATGTCGAACACATCGTAGCGGTTGTCGCCCGATCCTTGCGTCAAACCGGGGAAATACATTCCTTTGTACGGTTGTTCGAATACTTTTCCTTCTTTCCATCGGATAATGTCGTAGTAACGGAATCCTTCGAGAAGTAGTTCGATGGTGCGTTCGCGACGTATTTCGAGGATCACGCCTTTGTTCGGGCCTGTGACGTTTTGATATCCACTTTCCAAAGCGCACAAATAGGGGTCGGGATTTGCGTTGGCAGCGTCCATATCGATGTTGGGCATGCCCACGCGGTCGCGGATTTTCTTGATGGAGATTTTGAGATCCTCCTGTGTCAAGGTTCCTAACTCGGCTTTCGCTTCGGCATAG
>NZ_JAIJHU010000108.1:0-2788 GCF_022723415.1 Barnesiella sp.
CTGAATATCCCGGTAGATTTTTATCTATATTACATAAGTACACCTTATTTCGACGACTAAACTATCAGACTCATGGGAATACAGAAGATTGAAATCGGGGATATTTTTGAAATCAAACAAAGAAGAAAAATATATTGTAGAATAAAGTAGACTAAAAAAACAAATAGCCTAAAAATAAAAGTGGGATAATGCCCGAAACGACATTATCCCACCTTCGTTACAATTCATTCGGGTTCATCAATAATTCCATTGGCAAGCGATCATACGCAAGTTATTATCCCCGATAGTGCGCAAATCGGTTAATTGATTATACCGGCAATTGATATAAACCAAATTCGGACAAAACGATACATCGAGGACATTCAACTGGTTATTACTGCAAATCAATCGTTGTAACATGGTTCTATTGCTCAAATCGAGTGTCGAAAGGTCGTTGTACGAGCAATCGACAAAATACAGATTAGTAGTCCCGTCGAGGTTCAAAGAAGTTAAATCGTTATACGAACACACCAAATCGGCCAACGACGTACAATCGAGTACACCCAATGTCTTCATATTGTTGTCACTGCAAATAAGAGACGTAAGAGACGGTAATTTGGACAAAAGCATATTCGATATTTCGTTATCGTCGATATTCAAATTAGACAGACTGACCGTCCCGAACAGATTCAAACTGGTCAATTTATTATAACCACAATATAGATTTTTAAGATTTTCACAACTATCGACACTCAACGATTCAAGATGACAGCCCTGAACATTCAAACTCTGTAATTGCTGAGCTCCGTTTACATTAAGTTCCACGAACAAATTATTGGAACAATTCAGATTTTTCAAACCGGGAAGCCCGGAGAGAGACAAATCGGTCAAGCGATTTTTATAACAATCGAGCTTAACCAATGCAGGACAATTGTCTATATTCAACTCCGACAGCTTGTTCCTGCTGACATTCAATGTATTGAGCGCAGTACAGTTAGACACATTAATCTCCGTCAACTGATTGCGCGAACAATCGACTTTTTGCAAAGCCGTAAATCCATTCAAATCCAATTCTCCGGCCAATTCCTTATCCTTCCAATCGATAGAAATAGCACGGCCATCGCTCCATACTACCCCCTTCCACATTGCAGGATTCTTAATGTCGGTAATTCCTAAACGAATATAATTGGCATCTCCCTTAGCCGATTTTTGCTGCAAAAAACTTTGCAACTGTTTTACCTCTTTTTGATTGCTTTTTTGAGCGAACAATAACCCTGCGCTTCCCAGCACAATGGCTAACATAATGAAGACTCTTTTCATAACTGTTTTTATTATTTAGTACCTGTTAAAAGTTATTCGGTTTCCAAAACAGAAACTTTACAACTCTTAAACAACAGTTGTAGAAAAAAGTTCTTTTAACTTGCGAAAAGATAACGGTTATTATGGTTCAGTCGATAATTAGTGAAGATTGTCTTTTAACTCTTGTACTCGCAGATAGAGAGGAAAAAGAATATTCGTAGAGACATTTTAGACCTTCTCCCTTGCCGTATCCCATAGCCTTACGGGGTGTTTCAATTTTTACTATCAGAGATATTTTAAAACACCTCCCCTGCCGTGCCCCGTAGCATTGCGGGGCACGGCAGGGGAGGTGTCCGCAAGGACGGAGGGGTTAACCCACACTGCTAAAAAAACTTATGAAATCTTTCCAATCTCTCTCCTCAAAAACTACCGTTCCGTCGGTATCTCCCCTATTGCTACCGCAACACAGGGGATGCAATCCATCGCATTCGTTAAAATTCCGGCCTACCCCCTCGGATTTTCTACTGAACCGTTATTATGACTTACGAATAGAGTTCTCTTCGATAACAATGCGTCGAGCTTTATACAAAGCGCCTATCGCTTTTTTAAAGCTCTTCTTGCTACACTGGAAATAATGTGCAATCTCCTCGGCGGGCGATTTATCCGAAAGTCGTAACACCCCTCCCGCTTCATTCAACTTCTGTAAAATCGATTCACACAACGGGTCTATTTTTTCATATCCCGGAAGCTGTAACATCACATCTATCTTATCATCTTCCCTCACTTGTTTTACATAAGCACGCAAGTGCTCCCCAATGGTTATAGGTCTGAAAATCTCGTTGTGATAAATCACCCCCCAATGCAAATTATCGATAATAACCTTGTATCCGAGCGGAGTCCTTTGAGTTACTATGATTTCGACAGGTTGATTCGCCTCATATTCAGGAGGGACATTGTCTAAAAATTTATCCAATTTTGCGGAAGCGACTATTCGGCCGGTAGCAAAGTCGAGATATACATATACAATATAAAACTCGCCTTGTTGCATATCCGTATTTTGTTCCCGAAACGGGACCAACAAATCTTTCGCCTCTACTCCCCAATCCAAAAATGCGCCGATTCTATTCACCGACTTTACCTGTAACCACGCAAATTCACCTACTTGTGCATACGGTTTTTGTGTCGTTGCAATAAGCCGGTCTTCCGAATCATAATAAACGAAGACATCTATCTCTCCGCCTTCACTGCATGATTGTTCCGGAACGAACTTCCGTGGTAATAAAATTTCGCCCTTCTCTCCCCCGTCGAGGTAAACGCCAAAATCGACCGTTTTAACAACTTTGAGCTTATTGAATTTTCCGACTTGTAACATATAGGTTTATTTTACACGAATCTTATTGCAAAGATAGTGCAAACGAGCGCAGAAACAAATTTATTTGGTTATGCCGAGTGCAGCCTATTTTCGCATTTTTGCAAAGATAGTGCAAACGAGGGCAGAAACAAATTTATT
>NZ_JAIJHU010000053.1:0-21196 GCF_022723415.1 Barnesiella sp.
TAGTATTACGGGGTACTATGTTAGCCATATAGAGGAGACACCGAAGAAACAATAGTTTCTAAGGAGAAGGGTTGAAAAAGATCATTTGGTTGTAGAGTTCAACCCCTTCGCCCTGCGGGCACTCCCCCTATCTCATCTACGATGAGCAGAGGGAGAGGATTGAAAGTATCACATTAACAGTTTTTACCTCTTCGGAGATTTATGGGGATTCACCTCCTCCCCTGTGTTTTGCACAGCAAAATATAGGGGAGGTGTCCGAAGGACGGAGGGGTTGAAAAGACATCACATCAATCAGTTTATATCGAGAATATCCCTCTCCCTCTGTGTTCCTGTAAGGAATATAGGGGGAGTACCCGCAGGGCGAGGAGGTTAAAAAGATTATATAGGGGTAGAAATATAAAAAGACAATCCCCTCTGATTTCCGATTGAACCGATATCCCCACTAATCGACAGATCCTCCTTATAGCCTCCGTGCAATAGGGCAACACATCATTCCTAATCGAAACACAATATATTCAAAGAGCGGGGCTTGTACGATTTACAAGCCCCGCTCTTTGAATACACCTTTTTTATACTCCTCCGAACAAAAGGACTCGAAATTTTATCCTTGTTGCATCACGACCTCAGTCAAGTCCGTGCTAAAAATCCGGTACTCATTTTCTGTTATAGACCGGGGAGATGTAAGCACAACCAACGAATGAGGCGGATAACCCTCCCGATAGGGAGGATGCGTATGGGCAAAAGGGTTCTCATGGAAGCCGCACTTTCGGTAAAATCTCAAACGAGCTCTCGAAACAGAATCAACGACAGGATCGATTTCCAGCAAAACAATTTTAGAGGTCGAGCGGAGAAACGCATTCAAAATTTCACTTCCATACCCCCGTCCTCGTAATCCTTGATGCACTGCGAAATGCTCTATATACCTATAACTGCTAAACTCCCAATAGGAGATAAATCCGACAAACATATCCCCTTCGCTATACCCTACCAAATGATAATCGGCACACGAGAACGCTTTTTCCTGCTGCTCTTGCGTCCGCTGCTCGAAGATAGGGAAACTGACAGTATACAATTTCCGCCACGAGTCGTAAAGCTCATGCTGCGAACTATCTATATCTATATAATTCATAGTCATATAATATTTCCCATGAATATCCCATTATCAAGGAATCATATCACCGTGGCAAAACCGGCACATACGATCGCTCGAATCCTCATCATGCCATTCCGAAAGCCTTTTTCACGACTTCGACATAATCAAGTTTCTCCCAAGTGAACAGCTCTACCTCACGAACGATCGGTTCGGGGTTATAATGCGATTTGAATGTCTTCACGACAGTTTGCGGTTTTCTTCCCATGTGACCGTAAGCCGCCGTCTCCTCATAAATAGGATTACGTAACTTCAAACGTTCCTCGATAGCTTTCGGACGCATGTCGAAAATCTCGCACACCCGTCGGGCTATCTCGGCATCGCTCATCGACACGTGCGATTTACCGTAAGTATTCACATAAACACTCACCGGTTCGGCGACTCCTATGGCGTACGACACCTGCACCAGAATCTCGTCCGACACCCCTGCCGCTACCAAATTCTTGGCAATATGACGAGCGGCGTATGCGGCCGAACGGTCTACCTTCGAGGGATCTTTTCCCGAAAATGCGCCACCTCCGTGACCACCTTTGCCGCCATACGTGTCGACGATAATCTTGCGACCCGTCAATCCCGTATCCCCGTGAGGCCCGCCGATAACGAATTTGCCGGTAGGATTCACTAATAAAATCAACTGGTCGTCGAACAAGGTTCGTACCCGTTCGGGCAGTTGTGCGATAACACGAGGTAACAACACCTGTTTCACATCGTTGTAAATCGTCTGCAACATCTCCCGGTCGGCCGCTTCCTGAGCTTCTTTCGAGTCGTCGGCCGGAGTCACGAATTCGTCGTGCTGGGTCGACAATACGATCGTATGCACCCGCACAGGTTCGTTCCGTTCATTATATTCGATGGTTACTTGCGATTTGGAGTCGGGACGCAAATACGAAGTCACCTTCCCCTTGCGCAGATAGGTCATTGCCGAAGCCTCCCGGCGGATAACGGCCAGCTCGGTAAGCAACAAGTGAGACAAATCGAGCGACAACGGCATATAATTATCCGTCTCATTGCAAGCATACCCGAACATCATACCTTGATCTCCCGCCCCCTGACTCATCGCTTCGGCGCGCTCCACGCCCCGATTGATATCGGCCGACTGCTCGTGTATGGCCGAAAAAATACCGCACGAGTCGGCATCGAACTTATACGAACTTTTATTATATCCGATACGGTGAATCACTCTGCGGGCAACCTCCATCAAATCGACATAAGCATTCGATTTAACCTCGCCTGCCAATACGACCTGACCGGTCGTTACAAGGGTCTCGCATGCAACTTTCGAGTTCGGGTCATACGCCAGAAACTCGTCGAGCAAAGCGTCCGATATCTGGTCGGCCACTTTATCGGGGTGTCCTTCCGACACCGATTCCGAGGTAAACAAATAATTCATTGGTTTCTCTCCTGAATAATAGTGATACATTATTGAAGGAAGAAAGACCGCAATTCCCACGAAAACAAAGGTGATTTGATAAAGCCGGACGGGCTTCGAAAAGCCCCGTAACGCAGTTTTAGCATTTTTTTCCGTGGTTGCAAGCAGCCAAATCCTTCCACATTTTCGGCTACAAAGATAGTACAAGTCCAAAGCAAAAGCAAATTTATTTGCAATTTTACCGAAAAACAATGTACATAGAATAGAGATGTACCGGCAAACGCAAAGTCACTCTATGTTGTAGGCCTTTCCCCGATCGTATCATATAAATAAAACTCTGGGGCTAAATCACTTTTCGTTCCGTAAACCTTCCAATAGCTCCGTTGCCGTCTTCCCCAATACCGGGTGCACCCATTGCGGAGCTATTTCGGCAAGCGGGGTCATCACGAAAGTCCGCTTGTGCATATACGGGTGAGGCAACACCAGCGAGTGAGTATCCAACACCAAACCGTCATAGTCGAGTAAATCTATATCGATAAGCCGGTCGACATAACTGCCATCTCCTTCCCGATGCTTTTTACTACCCAATTCCCGCTCGATTTCCTGTACGGTGAATAATACCTCTTCGGGAGATAAATCGGTATCTACTGCAATAGCAGCGTTACAGAACGTATGCACCGATTGATAGCCCCACGGAGCCGTCTTATAGAACGACGACACGGCAACGACCGCTCCCACCCGTTCGCCAATCTTGTCGATGGCTTTTCTCACGATTCGCTCCTTATTCCCCAAATTCGAGCCCAAGCCTAAATATACTCGTTTCCCCATAGTTTTTACCTCCTTTTTGCGCTACTAAGATAGCAAAAAAGACGTTTTTCGCAAAAAATTTTCCCCTTCTCTCCCCATTATTATGACTCAGTCTATATGAATAGAGGGTTACTTTTAAACTCCTCCCCTGTGTTTTGTTGCCAAACAAAATATAGGGGAGGTGTCCGAAGGACGGAGGGGTTGAAAAAACAGCGACAGCAGCAAACCGGGCATCAACCTCTCCCTTGCCGTGCCCCGTAGCATTGCGGGGTGTAGCGAAGCAATAGGGGAGAAACCGAAGAAACAACCGTTTCTGAGGAGAGGGGTTGAAATATACAAGGACAATCCCCACGAACTATCGACCGAACCATCATCATACCGCTCGAAAAAAAAATTTTTTCGTCTTTCTTCTCAGGAAATGGATTACTCCCCAAGCAGAAATTAGCCTCACTGAAAATAAAACGAATAATCCTCTTGTCTTTATCCGGCACTATCACCTTCGGATTCCGACAAAAGGATTATCTCAATCGATAAGATTCTTAAAGGCCTAAGTTAGGTTACATCATCTACAAACCTGTTTATTTCATTTCCCCATTTCATTTACAGGTACATAAAAAGTAGTGGTCGTAGGTGTGTAAATACCCCATGTAAGAATATTCAGAAAACCATCTAAGAAAGTCCAACTGTTTTTAATTACATAATTCTCGGCATCCCCCACATACTCTTTGGCCTCCATTTTCGTGTTACCGACAGGAATCAAACCATACAACAAATGATGGTTCATCACCGAATTTACTTTTACGACAGGATCGTTTTTCTGTACATTTCCCACACAGACTCTCGCATTATAACAAGAGGATAACAACAATGACAATAATGCACACGCAAATAATCTTTTCATGATAATGAACAATTTTTGCCTTCCTGTTCCCCTTCGGAATGGCGTTTTTAAAATAGAAAAGCGTGGGAACCTGTCAATTTATCAACCTTGAGGTACGACCAAGTAACCACGCAGAAATAAACAGCTAACCCACGCATGCTGTATGACAACATTGCCTAAGCAATGAATGCGCACACGCCTGCATGAACGTTTGTGCCGTTTATCCTTCTGCTAAAAATTGGTCGTTTTCAAGGTTAGGATAAAACGAAACGCTTCAATAAAATATGTATGTTGTAGCTACAACAGTTACAAATATAAACACTATTTTAGGAATATCAGTATAGAATCCTCTACATTTTAAATTTTTCCCGGTTCGCTGCTATCACGGAAAAATATCCAAACCTCCTCTTTTGTGTTTTACAACGCAAGGTATGCAGGAGTTTAAAAATCTGTTATCCCCCTCCCTGCCCAACTGTAAGCAGGAATAAGGAGAATGGGGTAAAATCCATTTTTTCTATGAAACAGGGGAAAATGACTAAACTCTTTCTCTGTCATAAGGTATGACAGAGAAAGATATTCCTTTCACTCCTTCCCTATATTTTGCACAGCAAAACACGAGGGAGGTATGTGAAATGTCTGCAATGCTGCAAGGTACGATAAGGAGAAGTGGTTTAGGTAGTACTTTTCATTTCAAAATAAGGCTTCCCTTGACTTGCCAGCAATGGGCAGTGGAAGTCCTTCCCGACTTATGGGAGAAAGAGAGGGAAAAAGAAATCAGAATAGAGCAGAGATGAAGACAACCACGAAATAACCGCAGAGCGATACCTTTAAAATTACCCCCAAGAGAAATCCTACAAAAGCGCCCAGCCCGGCTTTGAGAGCTTCGTGTGTGAGTTTGCCACCCAACAGTTCGCCAATGACGGCTCCCACGAGAGGACCGAAAATAATGCCCCATGGAGGGAAGAGGAATATGCCGATGACGGTTCCCGCTATACAGCCCCGGTTCCCCCATTTGCTACCTCCGCTGTATTTCGTGCCGATGAGAGGTGTGAGGTAATCGAGTACTTGTACAATAATGACCAATATGGCCCAGACGATGAGCTGTGTCGCAGTAAACTGCACCTTGTCGGTGAGATGAAGAAGTATCATGCCCACATAAGAGAGCGGAGGACCCGGAAGTGCCGGAAGAAAGCAACCCGCTAACCCGACGAGCAAACATATCGCTCCTACAATAATCCATATAATATCCATATCGTATCTATATTTTGCACGTTGTGCATGCAGAGTAAAAAACGAGTCGGATAAAACCAACCTCATTTTTTCATACCCGACTCGACTTATTCTCGCATATTGCAAAGATAGTGAAAGGTAAGTGCAGAGACAAACGGAAATTGCATTTTCGATTTGCTTCCTATATTCGTAGTGACAAAGATAATATGAACGAACACAGAAACAAATAAATTTGGTTATCTCCCTGCCTTGCACTATTTTTGTCTCATAAAACAAAAATCAATACAATGAAACTTAAAATTTATTTATCACTATTATTGTTTTCCTTTTTAAGCGGAATGGTGTCGCAGGGTGCAGAACACCCGAAACGAGAATTTCGCGGCGCATGGATTCACACGGTAGGTCAGAGTCGCTACATGGAGATGAATCGGGATGCGATGCAAGACTATTTCGACCAAATGTTGGATAGTTTGCAGTATATCGGTATCAATGCGGTTATTTTTCAAGTGCGCCCGACGGCCGATGCCTTTTATCGTTCGGAGCTTGAACCGTGGAGCAAGTATCTGACCGGGAAGCAAGGCGTGGCTCCCGAACCGTTGTGGGACCCGTTGCAATATATGATCGAGCAATGTCATGCCCGCAACATGGAGTTGCATGCGTGGCTCAACCCTTATCGGGTGGGAACTAATGCCGATGAGCCGCTCGCCGCATCGCACATCTATCATAAACACCCCGAATGGTTCGTTCGGTATGGCCGGCAGCTCTATTTCGATCCGGGGTTACCGGAGTGCCGCCGGTTCATCGGTCGGGTAGTCGACGATATTGTGTCGCGATACGATGTAGATGCCATTCACATGGACGACTATTTTTATCCTTATCCGATAGCAGGCAGCGAGTTCCCCGATGAAAACAGTTATGCCCGGTACGGTAACGGTATGGATCGTGGCGATTGGCGTCGGGAGAATGTCAATGCATTGATTAAGGAACTGCACGAGATTATCAAATCGCGTAAACCGTGGGTGCGATTCGGTATCAGCCCGTTCGGTATTTACCGGAATCAAAAGAGCGACCCGGACGGCAGTGCGACGAACGGGTTGCAAAACTACGACCAGCTCTATGCCGATGTGTTATTGTGGACTCGCAACGGTTGGGTCGATTACATGTTACCGCAACTTTATTGGGAGATAGGTCATCAGGCCGCATGCGTCGAGACACTGATTTATTGGTGGAACAATCATGCCAACGGACGTCATCTCTACATCGGTCAGGACGTGGCACGTACGATGAATGCTACCGACGTGAATCCCATATACACGCAACTGAACCATAAAATGCAGTTGAGTCGTTATCTCGACCATGTAGGCGGGAACTGTTTCTGGCCGGGCTATTCCTTGTTGGAAAATTATAAAGGCATAGCCGATGACTTGAAGGGATATTACCATGCGGTTCCCTCCCTTATCCCGGCCTATACGTTTATCGACAGCAAGGCTCCCGACGAGGTGAAGGGTTTGAAGGCAAAATGGACTCCCGAGGGATACGAATTGCAGTGGAAAAGAAAGAAAACCGACGATGAGATGCAGAAGCAAATTTATTTCTGTGTCTATCGTTTTGCACCCAGCGAAGACATTTGTTTATGTGATGCATCCCATCTCGTAGCCATTACTCGGGACACGAAATTTTTGCTCCCTTATAAACACGGAACCCGCCAATATGTATATGTGGTGACCGCGGTAGACCGTATGCACAACGAAAGTAAGGGTAAGATAAAGAAAGTGAAGTTGTAAACCGGCATCTTCACCGCCCGATAAAAGCGGAAAGAAGTACATGGAAAAGTCGAGCTATATTTAACCTCCTCTGTTTTTACTCCTTCGGTGCTTTGTGTGTATTCTTTCCCTTTTCTCTCCCCTGTACACTCTTAACCTCCTCCCTTGCCGTGTCCCGTAGCATTGCGGGGTGTGGCGTCAGCCATATAGGAAAGGTGTCCGTAGGACGGAGGGGTTAGAAAATACCGGCAACAACAAAAATAACAGGGAGCAGCAACCTCTCCCTCTGTGTCGCGCAGCGATATAGGGGGAGTGCCCGCAGGGCGAGGGGGTTAAATTCCCTGTAAAAAAAATCTCAAAATCTAAGAAGCTGTTTTAAATTTATTCCAAGACAGATTGAGACCTATGTTGAAGCTGATTGGAGTCCGAGATAGGCAGTCAATAGCGGGCTTATTGACAAAAATCAAGGGGTTCAAGATGCGAGACAGGGGCTCAATATGGCCGGAACATACCTGCTTGCAATGATAATATTATTTCTCTATAAATTTAAAACAGCTTCTTAGATTTAACCCCTCTCCGTAGGATTCACTCCTGCGGCGTCCCCTATCTCCGATTGAAAATCGAAGCAGGGGAGAAGTTGGAAACTACCAACCGACTAACAAAATAGCCCTCAACAAAATAAGTATAAGCATCTCAACCTTTCCCTTGCCATATCCCATAGCACTATGGTCTGTTTTCCACATGGAAAATATAGAGAAGTAAGGGATTCATCGAAACAGCCCCGTCGATTTTCCAAAAAAAGTTTTATACACTATTATACCCACCTTGTAACACCACGAGACACAGCAGAAGACAATACTTTCATCGTTATTGAAAATCCACCGGACCATCACAAAAAAAACAACAGGCCGCTTCGACGAAGCGGCCTGTTGCGTATAGAGTCAAATCGTGTACGATTACAATTTCGGACCGGCAGCAACCAAAGCCTTACCGGCGGCATTACCTTCGAATTTAGAGAAGTTCTTGATGAAACGAGCGGCCAAATCCTTAGCTTTAACTTCCCAATCGGCAGCATTAGCATAAGTATCACGAGGATCGAGGATATTTTTGTCCACACCCGGCAACTCAGTAGGAACAACGAAGTCGAAATAAGGAATAACCTTTGTCGGAGCTTTGTCGATAGAGCCATCGAGAATAGCATCGATAATACCACGAGTATCGCGGATAGAGATACGTTTGCCCGTACCGTTCCAACCGGTGTTCACCAAATAAGCCTTAGCGCCTACCATTTCCATTTTCTTAACCAGCTCTTCGGCATATTTGGTCGGATGCAATGACAAGAATGCAGCTCCGAAGCAAGCCGAGAAAGTAGGAGTCGGTTCGGTAATACCGCGTTCTGTTCCGGCCAATTTAGCGGTGAAACCAGACAAGAAATAGTATTTGGTTTGTTCTGCGTTCAAGATAGAAACCGGAGGAAGAACACCGAATGCATCGGCCGACAAGAAGATTACTTGTTTAGCGTGAGGACCTTTCGATACCGGTTCTACGATATTCTTGATATGATAAATAGGATAAGATACACGAGTATTTTCCGTTACGCTCTTATCTGCGAAATCGATCTTTCCGTTGGCATCAACCGTAACGTTTTCGAGAAGAGCGTCACGCGTAATGGCATTGTAAATATCGGGTTCGCTTTCTTTATCCAAGTTGATAACTTTGGCATAGCAACCGCCTTCGTAGTTGAACACACCGTCGTTGTCCCAACCGTGTTCGTCGTCACCGATAAGCAAACGTTTCGGGTCGGTAGACAAAGTAGTTTTCCCCGTTCCGGAAAGACCGAAGAAGATAGCTGTGCTCTTACCTTCTTTATCGGTGTTGGCCGAGCAGTGCATCGAAGCCATACCTTTCAAAGGATTCAGATAGTTCATGATTGAGAAGATACCTTTCTTCATCTCACCGCCGTACCAAGTATTCAAGATAACTTGTTCGTTAGTCTTCAAGTTGAAAACGGTAGCAGTTTCAGAGTTCAGACCCAGCTCTTTGTAGTTGTCTACTTTCGCTTTGGCTGCGTTGAACGATACGAAATCGGGTTCGCCGTAGTTAGCCAACTCTTCATCGGTAGGACGGATAAACATGTTCTTCACGAAGTGAGCTTGCCATGCAACCTCCATGATGAAACGAACTTTCAAACGAGTAGCGGGGTTAGCGCCGCAGAAAGTATCCATTACGAACAATCTCTTTCCCGAAAGTTCTTTAACGGCTTTGGCTTTCAAATCGGCCCAAGCTGCTTCCGAGCAAGGCTTGTTGTCGTTCTTATATTCATCGGTAGTCCACCAGATAGTATCTTTGCTGGCTTCATTCATCACAAAGAATTTATCCTTAGGAGAACGACCGGTATAAATACCTGTCATTACATTCACAGCACCGAGTTCAGTCACCTGACCTCTTTCATAACCTTCCAATCCTGCTTTGGTTTCTTCCTCAAACAGAACTTCGTAAGAAGGATTGTGTAAAATCTCTTTTACATCCTTAATACCATACTTGCTTAAATCTAATGTTGCCATTGTTTTTGAAATTTAATGGTTTATAAAATATTTCTCTTTTTTCTTAATCCATGAAAACCGACTGCAAAATTAAAAACAAATTCTACAAGTAACGATTTAATTAAAGAAAATTTTCGCTAATTGTTTGTATTTATTACAAACACACCCTCAATCGCTATGCCAAGATAGCAAAAAGGTCTGTTTCTTCCCTTTTTAAAGAACAAAACAAAAGAAAAAACAATCTATAATTTTCCAAAACAAAATTTATACGTACTTTTGCTCTTCGGCAAAAAACACAAAATATGGAAGTAATCAATTTTGCGGAAAAAAACTCGGTAATAAACCGATTTATGGCCGAATTAAGAGATGTAAATATTCAAACCGACCGAATCAGATTCCGGCGAAACCTCGAAAGAATAGGCGAAATAATGGCTTACGAAATAAGTCACCGGCTCCATTACTCCGAGAAAAAAGTAAAAACACCGCTGGGAACGGCCCATGTCAATCTTCCCGACGATACAGTTGTACTGGCCACTATTCTTCGGGCAGGTCTGCCTTTTCATCAGGGATTCCTCAGTTGCCTCGACGATGCCGAAAATGCATTTGTCTCGGCTTACCGGAAATATAAAGACAAGCTGAATTTCGACATCTTTATCGAGTATATCGCTTCACCGCGAATCGATGGTAAAGTATTGGTACTCACAGATCCCATGCTGGCGACAGGCGGATCTATGGAGCTATCCTACAAAGCCCTGCTCACCAAAGGCACACCCAAAGACATACACATCGCATCGGTAATCGCAAGCCGGCAAGCGATCGATTACGTGAAAGACCACTTCCCCGAAAACACGACAATATGGGTAGGAGCGATCGACGATAAATTAGACGAACACTCCTACATCGTTCCGGGACTTGGCGATGCCGGAGATTTGGCATACGGAATAAAGGAATAACAACCGAGAACAAATTGCTGAAATTATAAACATCATGTCAATCACTATTCAGGAAATATCAGGAACTCGCGGTTTGAAAAAGTTCGCAAAGTTCCCGATAAATTTATACAAAGGAAACGAATACTATGTACCGGCTCTGGTTCTGGACGAAGTAGGAACCTTGAATTCGAAAAACAATCCGGCGTTCGACTTCTGCGAATCGGTTTACTACATGGCCTATAAAGACGGGGAACCCGTCGGCCGAATTGCCGGAATCATCAACCACAAAGCGAATGAAAAGTCCGGGGAAAAAGCCGGACGCTTCGGATTTGTCGATTTCATCGACGACAAAGAAGTCAGCAAAGCGCTTTTCAATGCCGTCGAAAAGTGGGCAAAATCAAAAGGCATGACCGAAATACACGGGCCGCTCGGTTTTACCGACATGGATCCCGAAGGAACACTCGTCGAAGGGTTCGACCAACTAAGCACGATGTCTGCCATCTACAACTATCCATACTACCCGCAACACATCGAAAGCATGGGCTACGAAAAAGCGATAGATTGGGTGGAATACAAAATAAAAGTACCCGAATGCGTACCCGAAAAACATCAACGCATTAGCGACATCGTACAACGAAAGTACAATCTGCGAATTCTGAAATTCAAAAGCGCATCCGACGTATACAAAGGCAATTACGGTCAAAAAATTTTCGACCTAATCAACAACGCCTATGCCGATTTATATGGATATTCGACACTGTCTCAACGACAAATCGACTATTATGTAAAAATGTACATTCCGTTATTACGGCTCGAAAACGTAACAGCCATTGTCGACGAGCAAGACGATTTGATTGCCGTGGGTATTGCCATTCCTTCTTTGTCGAAAGCCTTACAGAAATCGAGAGGCCGGCTGTTTCCTTTCGGTTTTATCCATCTGCTCAAAGCCCTCAAAGGCAAAAACGACGGGGTTGACCTCTTGTTGGTAGCTGTCCGTCCCGACTACCAAAGCAAAGGAGTCAATGCGTTGCTATTCTCCGACCTTATCCCGGTATTCATTCAAAACGGTTACAAATATGCCGAGAGCAATCCCGAACTCGAAATGAACGAGAAAGTACAATCCCAATGGCAATATTTCGAACGGCAACAACACAAACGCCGCCGAGCCTATACAAAAAAGATATAACACGCCAGTGAGCGAATCACCCATACCCACCCCCTTTGTGTTCAATAAATGAACCACAAAGGGGGTGTTCCATTTATAATTACCCGCAACTTTTCCGGTAAACAAGTGACGATCAAACCGCGACAACCATAAAAACAGAGAAAGAGACAAAGGAGGAATCGAAACCCGGAAAGAAAAATACACTTTCGCCATCATCGAGTCTCGACGGACAACAACAAAAAATTCCCGATTCGGTATAAGGGTACACGACGTTTTTGGTGTCATAATATGTGAATCCTTAAAAATATTATCGACATGAGAAACTATTTTAACTCCATGAAAAAAATCAAATTCTCACTATTCTTTTTATTATCGGTATTCGGGCTATGTGCTCAAAGTCCTATTTTGGTTTTAGAAGCCGAAAACGCCGACTCCATTCATTCACCGGCGAGAGTTAAATCGGGCGATGGTTTCTCCAACGGGAAATACGTGGGAGGAAACGACCGGGGTAGTTACCTTTTCTTCCACAATGTGACGATGGAAAAAGCCGGAACCTATGAATTCAAAACTTATTTCAACTGCAACGGTGTACGTCGATTCACTGTAAAAGTAAACAATTATCCAGAGGTAGAATGTACCGTTAACGGAACGGCGAAATGGGATACTCCCCCCGCCGAAACGGCCAAGGTGCTGATTTACTTGGCTGCCGGGACGAATACCATAAAAATAACGCCCTATCCCACGACATCAGGAGGTCCGAATTTGGATAAATTCGAAATACTGGAAACCTCGGAATCTCCCCTGCCTGTACCCCAAGAAGGTTTTCCTATAACATTGGAAGCCGAATACGCCCATTTATATGGAGCCTTGAAAGTAAAAAATCTGGAAGGTATGTCCAATGGTCGCTACGTGGGAGACTTCAACAACAAGAGTAATTCCTACCTGCAATTCACGTGCGTCGATATACCCGAGGAAGGGCCGTATGAATTGAAAATCTTTACAAACGACCCCACAGGACGTCCTTTGGATATCCAAATCAACAACTATGCAAAAACCTATATCAATGTAAACAAGTCCGAAGGCAAATGGGATCAACTGCCCACGGCAGAAACATCGGTATTGGTTTGGTTGGACAAAGGGCTGAACACGATTTCGTTCACCGAATCATGCCGGTACGACGGGCCCAACATCGATAAGATAGAAATACATGAAACCGACCAGACTATGGAAAAACCCGACATCGAAAAACCCTATCCCGAATCGTGTAAGGAAATCGACGAATACAAAATATCATTCATGGGATCCTCTGTCTGCTATGGAACAGGAGCGACAAACGATTACGGATACGCCTACATATATACCGACCTGCTGAAACAACGTAAACAAGAAAACATCGGCAAAGACTGGACCACCTCGAACATCTCCATCGGCGGGAATACGACCCAAATGGTACTCGACCGTTGGGAACGAGACCTATTACGGGATTGCGGACGCTACGTGTTCTACGGGTTGTCGCTCGGCAATGAACGGAACAACGGCACTCAAACCGACCAAGCCGCGAAAAATTACGAGAAAGGCATGAAACAATTGATTCGCCAAGCCGACTCCGTAGGTATCGTGCCGGTCATGGCAAGTAACTATGCCAACGGAGGATTCAACGAATCCGATTATGAGATTTTGAAAAACCTAAACCTGACCATACAGCAATGGGAAGTACCTTCGGTAAATATGCTGGGAGCTGTCGACGACGGAGCAGGACGCTGGGTCAAAGCGATTGAAAGCGATGGAGCACACCCCAATTCGGACGGACATCGGGAAATGTCCTACGCCATAGTACCGTCACTCTTCGATGCTCTGGATGCCGGGAAAACCATTCCGCAACGACAAGAAAGCACCGCCTATGCTTTGGGCAAAGCGTCCGCTACACAACACATCGAATTTGTACCGGAAAATATCGTTCACCCCTTCACCCTTTCATTTGAAGTGAAAGCCTCTTCTGCCGGAACTCTCGCCTCGTTCGAGACCGAAAACGGCACGGGTAATATTAAAATCGACGAAAACGGAAATATCGTTTACGAATCGCCATCGGACGGACAAATCACATCGACCACCTCGGCGAATGACGAATGGTTATGTATATCCTTGACGCACTATTATGCGTGGGGAATGACCCAACTGTATGTGAACGGCGTAAAATGCGGAGAGCTTTCCGAAAAGCTCGTAGCAACGAAATTTGCCTTAGGCGGGAGTAATGCGCCCGATAAGGCAGACTATCGCCAACTGTTCTTCTGGCGTTCGGGTATGAACGATAAAGAAATCGCCGCCGTGGCCGAAGGCAAAATGTTACGGTCGAGCTTGGAAATCTATGCTCCTTTAAGCAACGAAAGTCCGCTGATCAATCTGGCACAAAGCACAAACACACTCGCATTAGTAGAAAACACGACATCGGGAATTGCTTCCCTCAAAGGACGTTGTATGTTGTTCTCGCCCAATCCTGTAAAACAGGGAGAACGTGTAAACGCCGGTTGTTCGGGAATATTCGAAATCTATTCGGTGAACGGTATGTTGCTCGACAGGCAAACCCTCCGAAATGAAAACGAAACGATTTCTACCGACGCCCTGACAGCCGGTACTTATGTAATCCATTCGAACGATACGGGAAAAATAGGATTGTTGGTTATCTACTAAGCGTACCACCGCACTATTCGATAAAGAGAAAATACCATTACCCAATATCCGGGTGGTATTTTCTCTTTATTATTTTTTTTATTTTTTCGGCAAATACTGGCTTTAACCATAAAAAATAGTTAATTTTGCTGCGTTTTTTCAAATCGGTCACCCGACCGATTAGAGAGGTTATTAATTTGTTGAACCCCGATGTCGAAATCGGGCTCTTCGAATAATAGGTATAAAATAGGTAAAATGATGAAAAGTACATTAGATTTTCACCCGAAGTTTCTCGCTTCGCTGGCAAGCTATTCCAAAGAAAAATTTACGAAAGACCTCATGGCCGGTATCATCGTCGGTATCGTCGCTCTGCCTTTGGCTATCGCTTTCGGTATCGCCTCGGGCGTATCTCCCGAAAAAGGTCTCATCACCGCCATTATCGGCGGATTCATCGTCTCTTTCTTAGGCGGGAACAGCGTGCAAATAGGCGGGCCTACCGGAGCATTTATCGTTATCGTGTACGGCATTATACAAGCCTACGGATTGGAAGGACTGGCGATAGCCACTTTCATGGCCGGTTTGATATTGGTCTTGATGGGCTGCTTCCGCTTGGGAACCATCATTAAGTTCATTCCCTACCCCATTGTCGTGGGATTTACCAGCGGTATCGCGCTTACCATTTTCGCCACACAGATAAAAGACCTGCTCGGATTATCGATGGACAGCGTCCCCGCCGATTTCATATCCAAGTGGGTCGCTTACTTCCAGCACATCGAGACCACCAATTTCTGGTCGCTGGGTATAGGAATACTCAGTATTCTCATCATTGCCTACACTCCCCGTATCTCCAACAAAATACCGGGCTCCCTCATGGCGATTATTCTCATGACCGTGCTCGTCTATGTGCTCGAACGTCTTTGGGGAATCGAAGGAATAGAAACCATCGGAGACCGTTTTAACATCAGCAATGAAGTTCCCGAGCCGCAAGCTCTGAATATCAATATGGAGACGATAAACCAATTACTCTCTCCGGCATTTACCATCGCCGTATTGGGAGCCATAGAGTCCCTGCTATCGGCCACCGTCGCCGACGGTGTAACCGGCGACAAAACCAACTCCAATACCGAGCTTATCGCACAGGGAGCAGCCAATATCGTGGTTCCTTTCTTCGGGGGAATCCCTGTCACCGGAGCCATTGCCCGTACCATGACCAATATCAACAACGGCGGGCGTACCCCCATTGCCGGTATAATACACGCTATCGTCCTTTTGTTGATATTCCTGTTCCTTATGCCGCTTATCAAGCTCGTGCCCATGTCGTGCCTCGCCGGTGTATTGATCGTCGTTTCCTATAACATGAGCGGTTGGCGCACGGTACGTTCCTTGCTGAAAAATCCAAAATCGGACGTGTCGGTACTCATCATCACCTTCCTGCTTACCGTTATATTCAATCTTACGATCGCCATCGAAATCGGGCTATTGTTGGCCGTTGTCCTCTTCTTGCGCCGCATGACAGAGACCACGCAAATATCGGTACTCCACGACGAGCTCGATATTGCGACCGGAACCGAATCGACTACCCACGAAGTCTTGAAAGTAGCCAAAGGCGTGGAAGTTTACGAGATAGAAGGCCCGTTCTTCTTCGGGGTAGCCACCAAGTTCGACGAACTGATGCGTAGTATGGCCGATCGTCCGCTGGTGCGCATTATCCGTATGCGGAAAGTACCTTTTATCGATTCTACGGCTATCCATAACCTCGAAATCCTGATTACCTCGTCGCAGAAAGAGAAGATACATGTCATTCTGTCGGGGGTCAATCCCACGGTACATGCCACCCTCAAAAAGGCGAATATAGACCGGCTTATAGGCGACGACCATATCTGCGACCACATTACCAAAGCCGTGGCAAAAGCCAACGAGTTCGTCGCAGAAATGAAGAAATAAAAGAGGCTCCGAACGTTCTACATACGACAATCCCCGTGTTCTGAGAGAACACGGGGATTGTCGTATCATTTCATTGAAAGTCTGTTTATTTCAACTTCCACTCTACCCCCTCTTTGGTGTCTTTGATTTCAAAACCTATCTCGGACAACCTGTCGCGAATGTAATCCGAGGTCGTCCAATCCTTACGAGCCTTAGCCTCCTTACGCACATCGAGCAATAAATCCACGGCTTTATGATAGGCCTCGTTCCCCTCTTCCGAAACACCGGCCTCTTCGCGAATGCCCATGATATCGAAAAGGAATATACGGAAAGTTTCCTTCAAATGAGCCGAATCCTCAACCGACAAAGTAGCTCCTCCCGCCAATACCGTGTTGATAATCTTCACGGCTTCGAACAAATGGGAGATAACGATAGGCGTACTCAAATCATCGTTCATCGCCTCGTAACAACGTTCGCGAATGGTTTTCACATCGACCGTGGAAACTTCGGCAGGCTCGATCTTCGAGAGGTTGTCCCACCCTTCGAGCATACGTTGCAGGGCCTTTTCCGATGCCTGCAAGGCCTCGTTGCTGAAATCGACCGTGCTGCGATAATGCGCTTGCAAGATAAAGAAGCGTATCGTCATGGGCGAATAAGGCTGTTGCAACAATTTGTGATTACCGGAGAAGAACTCGTCGAGCGTAATGAAGTTACCCAACGATTTGCCCATCTTCTGCCCGTTGATGGTAATCATATTGTTATGCATCCAATAGTGCACCGTCTCGTGCCCCTGCGCAGCCACCGATTGGGCTATCTCGCATTCGTGGTGGGGGAAAAGCAAATCCATGCCTCCGCCGTGAATGTCGAATTCCTCGCCCAAGTACTTGGTGCTCATAGTCGAACATTCGAGATGCCAGCCGGGAAAACCGTCGCTCCACGGCGAGGGCCACCGCATGATATGTTCAGGAGAAGCCTTTTTCCAAAGAGCGAAATCGAAACTATTGTGCTTCTCGCTCTGTCCGTCGAGCTCCCGCGTCGTGTTGAGCAGGTCGTCGATATTGCGCCCCGACAACTTGCCGTAATGGTGGTCTTTATTATACTTCACTACATCGAAGTAAACCGACCCGTTACTTACATAAGCATATCCGGCCTCTATAATCTTTTTGATATATTCGATCTGTTCGATAATATGCCCCGACGCATGCGGCTCGATACTCGGCGGCAACACGTTAAGAGCTTCCATCGCCTTGTGATAACGATTCAGATAATATTGTACCACCTCCATCGGTTCGAGCGATTCGAGCCGTGCTTTTTTGGCGACCTTATCCTCCCCTTCGTCGGCATCGTTTTCCAAATGCCCTACATCGGTAATATTGCGCACATAGCGCACTTTATATCCCAAATGCCGTAAATAACGGAACAATACGTCGAACGTGATAGCGGGACGGGCATGTCCCAAATGAGCATCCCCGTAAACCGTGGGACCGCATACATACATACCCACGTAGGGAGGGTTCAACGGTTTGAACTCCTCTTTTTTTCGGGTAAGTGTATTATAGATATAAAACGGTTGTGTCATATCGAGTATATTATGGATTCAGTTCCCGTAACGCTTAATCGTTGCTACGACCTCCGAAAATACGAAGCAGATAAAGGAACAAGTTGATAAAGTCGAGATAAAGCGACAGAGCGCCTATCGTCGCCAACTTCCCGGTCTGGGAAGGATCGGTCACATAGGCCGCATTCTTGATCTTTTGGGTGTCCCATGCCGTCAATCCGATAAACAAAGCCACGCCGAACAAACTGATAATCCAGTCGAGAGTACTGCTTGCCACGAATATATTGACAACAGATGCGATGATCAACCCGAACAATCCCATGATACAATAGCTCCCGAACTTGGTCATATCGTTCTTGGTAACCATGCCATACACGCTCATCGCCCCGAACACGCCGGCGGTAATAAAGAACGTATAGGCGATAGAGCCCAAATCGTACACGACGAAAATGGACGAAAATACCACTCCGTTAAGAACAGCATACAAATAGAACAACAGCGTGGCGGTCGTCGTGCTCAGTTTATTCAACATGCCCGAGACAACGAAAACAACGGCAAGCTCGGCAATCATCAAGCCGAAAAAGACAGCCCGATTTCCCAAAACGACCGACAATATAGCCGGAGAAGAAGCCACATACAACGATGTAAGAGCCGTCACGACAAGGGCGAGGAACATACGTCCGTACACCTTACGCATCACCATCGACAAAACCGATGTCCCGGTAGTCGATTTATAAGAAGAATCATACAAATTTTCCATTTCTTTCTATTTTAACAGTTATTTTTTACATACGGTCGGGCACTTCGATACCGAGCAATCCCATACCGGTTTTTATCACTTTGGCGACGTTGGCCGAAAGCATTAGGCGGAATGCCCGTACTTCGGCGTTTTCTTCGCGCAGAATCGAATAATCGTGGTAGAACTGATTGTATTCCTTCACCAAATCATACACATAGTTGGCGATAAGCGAAGGGCTGTATATACGACCGGCTTCGGCGACCACAGCAGGGAAATCGGCCAAATGCTGAATGAGCGAAATCTCTTTTTCAGAGGGTTCTACCTTAGCGGTGTCCACTTGGCGATAATCGATACCGGCTTCGGCAGCCTTGCGCATGACCGAGCAGATGCGGGCGTGGGTGTACTGAATGAAAGGCCCCGTGTTCCCGTTGAAGTCGATCGACTCTTTGGGATTGAAAGTCATGTTCTTGCGGGGATCGACTTTCAAGATAAAGTATTTCAATGCGCCTAAACCCACGATACGAGAAATTTCTTCCGCTTCCTCGGCGGTACAGCCGTCGAGTTTGCCCAATTCGGCCGATGTCTCGCGAGCGGTGGCGATCATCTCGTCCATCAAGTCGTCGGCATCCACTACCGTACCTTCGCGCGATTTCATTTTTCCTTCGGGCAACTCCACCATACCGTAGGAGAAATGCACAAGATCTTTGCCCCATTTGAACCCGAGTTTGTCGAGCAATATAGAAAGAACCTGAAAATGGTAATTTTGTTCGTTGCCCACCACATAAATCATCTTATCGATGGGGAAATCTTTGAAACGCAACTTGGCCGTACCGATGTCCTGCGTCATGTACACCGATGTTCCGTCGCTGCGCAACAGCAATTTGTGGTCGAGCCCCTCTGCCGTCAAGTCGGCCCATACCGAGCCGTCCTCTTTCCGATACATGATACCCTTTTCCAATCCTTCGAGCACTTTCTCTTTCCCTTCGAGATAGGTCTGCGACTCGTAATATATCTTATCGAAGTCCACGCCCAAGCGACGATACGTCTCGTCGAATCCGGCATAGACCCAGTTGTTCATCATCTCCCAAACCGAACGAACCTCGGGATCGCCGGCCTCCCATTTGCGCAACATGGCGCGGGCTTCCTGCATGAGCGGCGAGGCGGCCTCGGCCTCTTCGGGGGTCATGCCTTTGGCTTCCAGTTCTTTCAGTTCTTGTTTATAATGTTTGTCGAACAACACATAGAAATCACCGATAAGGTGGTCTCCTTTTTTTCCGGCCTTTTCGGGAGTGACACCGTCGCCCCATTTTTGCCAAGCCAGCATCGATTTACAGATATGAATACCCCGGTCATTGACGATATTGGTTTTCACCACCCGATTGCCATTGGCTTTCAAAATCTCGGAAAGACTATATCCCAACAAGTTGTTGCGCACATGTCCCAAATGTAACGGTTTGTTGGTATTGGGCGAGGAATATTCGACCATGACCAAAGGAGCATCTGCGGCAGCTTTATGCGTCCCGAAATCGGCCTCTTCGTCGATGTGATGCAACATCTGGCTCCAAAACGAAGGAGCGATCACCAGATTGAGAAAGCCCTTGATTACATTGAACGAAGCGACTGCCGGCTCATTGGCGAGAAGATACTCGCCTATCTCCTGAGCCGTAGCTTCGGGAGCCTTATGAGAGGCTTTCAAAAAAGGGAACACCACCAACGTGAGATTTCCTTCGAACTCTTTCTTCGTCTTTTGAGGAACTGTCGTTCCGGGAGCTGCCTCGATTCCATACAAAGCTTTCACCGCTTTGACCGCAGCATCGGATATAATCTGTTCTATTTTCATGTACTATACTCGTTTAATGGGTACAAAGATAGTGCAAGATGAGAGCAAAAAGAACAAATCCATTTGTTTTTTTGCCGAATCGCAGCCTATATCGGACTTTTGTCAAAGATAGTACAAGTCGAATGCAGAGCAAAAAGAACAAATGGATTCAGTAGAAAATTCATGAGGGCAGACTTGAATATTAACAATAAATCTTTTGTCGGCAACCACATTCCGATCTCCTCGGCAAGTGGTTAAGAAAAGCAGCCGAATAGATTTTGATGATATTCAACCCCTCCGTCACTTCGTGCCACCTACCCTATATTTTGCTGGGCAAAACACCCCGTAAGGCTACGGGATACGGCAGGGAGGAGGGAAAAATACCCACAAAGCATCGGAGCGGATAAAAGCTGTTCAAGAGGATACTTTCAACACTCTCCCTCTGCTCATCGTAGATGAGATAGGGGGAGTGCCCGCAGGGCGAGGGGGTTAAGCCTTCAAAATATAACATGCTATTTTCCAACCCCTCTCTTCGTCGCTATCGCTCCTCTGTCTCTCCCCTATATTTTGCGCCGCAAAAACACCCCGCAATGCTGCGGGACACGGCAAGGGAGAAGGTTAGAATGTTTTGTCTTGTTGCGTAGAAAACTA
>NZ_JAIJHU010000054.1:0-21134 GCF_022723415.1 Barnesiella sp.
CCGAGACAGATTGAGACCTATGTTGAAGCAGATTGGAGTCCGAGATAGGCAGTCAATAGCGGGCTATTGACAAAAATCAAGGGATTCAAGATGCGAGACGGGGACTCAATATGGCCGGAACATACCTGCTTGCAATGATAATATTATTTCTCAATAAATTTAAAACAGCTTCTAAAAAAAGTATGCCCAAAAGTATTTAACTTTCGAGCATACCCCGCAATATTCCATTGGATCTCTTTTATTTCGTCGTCTTTTTCCGGGCCGGTTTCTTTTTGGCAGGAGCCTTGTCGGCATCCTCGACAATCTTCATACAATCGGCGAACGTGAGCGATGCCGGTTCGGAACCTTTGGGTAATTTATAATTCTTCTTTTTATAAGCGATATACGGACCGAAACGACCGTTAAGCAGTTCGAGTTCATCATCTTCATCGAACTTCTTGATAAGGCGTTGACTTTCCTGCTCACGCTTTTGCTGAATCAATATTATCGCATCCTCTAACGAAACACCCTGTGGGGTGAACTCTTTGGGCAACGATACATATTTGCCGTCGTGACGAATATACGGACCGAAACGGCCGATACCCACGACAACGGTTTTGCCTTCGAAATCGCCTAAGGTTCGGGGCAAATCGAACAGTTTCAAAGCCTCTTCCAGTGTAATCGTGCTCATCGATTGTCCTTTGAGCAACGAAGCAAACAACGGCTTCTCCGTATCTTCGGGAGTACCGATTTGTACCAACGGACCGAAACGGCCTATCTTCACCGATACGGGACGGCCGCTTTTCGGGTCTGTACCCAATACCCGTTCGCCCACTTTATGCTCCAACCGCAAAGCGAGAGCGCTCTCTACCACCGGGTGAAAGAGTTTGTAAAAATGATCTATCTCGTCGTTCCACACGGTTTTTCCCTCGGCAATATCGTCGAATTGCTGCTCGACATTCGCCGTAAAGTTATAATTGAGAATATCGGGGAAATACTCCGTCAAGAAATCGTTGACGACAACTCCTATATCGGTGGGGAGCAGTTTGCCTTTATCAGCTCCTGTGAGCTCGGTTTTCTCTCCCGATTCGATTTTCCCATCGTGCAGTGTCAACATACGATATTTCCGCTCCGTTCCTTTCCGATCGCCCTTCTCGACATATTCGCGTTGCTGTATGGTCGAAATGGTTGGTGCATAGGTAGAAGGCCGACCGATACCCAGCTCTTCCAATTTACGAACCAGACTGGCCTCGGTATAGCGGGCGGGAGCTTGCGAGAAACGTTCCGTTGCCGTGACCGACGACAATGTCAGCACATCGCCTTTCGCCAATGCAGGTAACATCTTGTCGTTTCCTTCTGCATCGCTTTCGTCATCGGTAGACTCCATATACACTTTCAGGAAACCGTCGAATTTCAAGACCTCGCCCACGGCGACGAAGTGTTCTTTCCTTCCCGAAACGGCGATGGTCGCAGTCGTCTTTTCCAACTCGGCATCGCTCATTTGCGAAGCGATCGTACGTTTCCAAATCAATTCATACAATCGTTTTTCCTGAGAGGAAGCATTGATTTCGTGATGGCTGATGTACGTGGGACGTATTGCCTCGTGCGCTTCCTGTGCTCCTTTGGTATGCGTATGGTAATTTCGAATATGCAGATATCTCTCGCCCAAAGTTTTCACAATCTCGTCTTTGGTCGTATTTATAGCCAGCGATGACAAATTCACCGAGTCGGTACGCATATAGGTGATATGTCCAGCCTCATAAAGCCGTTGAGCCACCATCATGGTTTGAGCCACGGAGAAGCCCAATTTCCGGGCAGCTTCCTGTTGCAATGTGGAAGTGGTGAACGGAGCCGCAGGCGATTTCTTTGCAGGTTTCACCGTCACGTCTCCGATAGAGAACTGTGCGGTCTTGCAGGCTTCGAGCAAAGCCTTCGCCTCGTCTTCGGTTTTCAATCGTTGGCTCAATTCGGCCTTTAACAATTCCCCTCCGGGTAACAAAAATTCCCCAATCACCCGATAGGCTGCTTCGGGCTTGAACGCCGAGATTTCTCGCTCCCGTTCTACAATCAAGCGCACTGCGACCGATTGTACACGACCGGCCGACAAAGCGGGCTTCACCTTTTTCCACAGAACAGGCGAAAGTTCAAATCCCACGATACGGTCGAGTACCCTGCGAGCCTGCTGGGCATCTACCCGATTCAAATCTATATCCCGGGGATTCTCAATAGCATGAAGTATGGCATCTTTGGTAATCTCATGGAATACAATCCGTTTCGTTTTCTCCGGTTTCAATTTCAACACTTCGAACAAGTGCCATGCGATAGCCTCTCCCTCACGGTCCTCATCGGAAGCCAGCCAAACCATATCCGCTTTGTCTGCCTCCTGTTTCAGCGTTTCCACCAACTTTTTTTTGTCGGCGGGGATTTCATAAATAGGTTTATAGTTATGCTCGATATCCACACTGAAATCCTTTTTTTTGAGATCACGGATATGCCCGTAGCTCGAAAGGACTTCGAAATCCTTTCCCAAAAACTTTTCAATGGTTTTAGCCTTTGCCGGAGACTCTACGATTACCAAATTTTTTGCCATATGCGCAATGTTCGTTCAAATTTTGCGCAAAATTAGAAAAACAGATTGTAATACAGAGCTTTTTTCTACTTTTTTATTAAATAATGTATATCGCACACATTTTGAATCGTTCCTACCATGTAGAGTTTTTGTCGCATATCCTCCCCAACGCCATTCTCCTATACTATTCCCTCCGAAAAAGCTGACGAGATAAATCCTGTTTTTAAACTACCCACTCGTCCCATGAGTACTCCCGACACGGTGGGAGAGGTTAAATCCTTCTTCTCCCCTACCGTGTCCCGTAGCATTACGGGGAGTTGCATTAGCGGTATAGGAGAGACACCGAAGAAACGGTAGTTTCTGAGGAGGGGGCTAAAAAAGACAGCGTATAGGATTTTTTTTGTAAAGCTAACCCCTCCGTCCTATGGACACCTCCCCTATATTTTGCATAACAAAACACAGGGGAGGAGGGTGGTACTTTTTATTTTATAGTTTGGCATTTTTGTGCAGCAAGTCGAAACTATCCAATCTTCTCCCCTGCCGCGTCCCGTAGTATTGCGGGGTGTGGCGTTAGTCATATAGGGGAGGTGGCACACATAGTGATGGAAGGGTTAAAAATGTCGAGAACAGACCTCTTACCCTCAAAATTTCAAATCGACCCCGAACATGAAATTGATGCCTTGTGCCGGCATACCGTAAAGAATATCGTATTTCCGGTTCAGCACATTGTCGGTAAGTCCGTAAAGCGAAAACCAAGAAGTGAAAGCATACGAGGCTTTCAAGTGAACGAGATGTATATCGGAGAGCTTTCCGAGATTTGAATACTCCCGACCCGCAGCAAACTCATATCCGGCTTCGAGCGTGAACGGGCGAACAGGCATATAACGGATATTCACTCCTCCTTCCCACTGCGGACGGTTATACGAAATCGTCTCCCCCCCATCGGCGGTCTTCCATCGGTGATACCCGACCTTCGCCGAAGCCTCCAATTTCGTACCGTAACGATAAGATACATCGAGCTCTGCTTTCAAAGCATTGGCATCGATACCCCAAAAACGCGACACACCTGTAAACTCTCCGTTCAAATCTTCGGGCAAAAGGAACAACGCCTTTTTACAAATTTCATAACCGCCCGAAAGCCCTACGGAAAATCCGGGCAATGCGTTAATACGTATTCCCAATGAGGCATCCAACGGCACATACGTATTATCTACCTGTGTCGACAGATTGAAGTAGAGCGTATAGGCCGAAACACTTCGCCACGTATTCAGTTTCTTCCCGCCCGTAAAAGCCGTATAAAACTGTACATCGGGAACTATCGTCCAATCGAATCGAACATCGGGAGAGAATCGCAAAATAGTTCCGTTGTTGAAAGAAACATCGGCCTTGACACCCATAGCAAAAGCCACGTGTTCATTCCGCCAGTCATACCGGGGATTCAATGAAATCATACCGTAATTCGCTGCCGACTGCAACCGGCTGTAACCCACATAATCGAAAGAACCGTCCAAAGAAATAGAGCTACGTCTGTCGATCGGCGCAGACAGTGTAAAGTCTGCATTTACTAAATTCTCGGCAGCCCCTTTTTCACCTTGTAAATATCCCCGGTGATACCCGTACCGGTAATATGCCAATGAAACTTTATAAAGTAGGTCCGACTCTCCGGCAGTCGAGGCTATATGGCTTTTCAAGAAGAACCGGTTTATCTCTTGGTTAGGCGAAGATATTCCCGTCAAACCGGAGTATCGCAATCCGTAATAGTTGAAGGAGTCGTAACGATAACCGCCGCTTATTCCCAAATCCAGCTTCCCGAAGGAGTGAAGATAATTGGCGACCACTCGCTCTTCGAGCCGGTGCATCTTCTTCGAGTCGGGATAGTCCTCCGTTAACGATTGATTGTAATCCACCGTTCCGCAAGTAGAGCGATGTTGCAACCACACACCCAACTTGTCTTTGTCATTCTGCAAAATACGATAACCGGCATTCCCGACCATATTCAGGTAATTGCCTATCCCGAAATCCACGTATCCCCTCGATTGGTTTTCTTCGGTTTTTTCTCCGAAACCGCCGGGAGCCAACAAGACAGCGCAAGGTTCGAGGGGAGCCGGAACCGTCCAGTCGCTATACCGTATAGATTGTTTGGTTACCGTCGGTGCTTCCACTTCGGGCAATGTATTGATTTTAGACGCATCGCGCACGATAGGTGTAAAATCTTTTTCTATGGTTACTTCCCGCCGCAACGAATCGGAACGTACCTGTGCCGACAGGAAGAATGGGAAAACCGATATGATTAAAAAAGAAAACCGTTTCATAAGCCATACATATTGTATCGTTCAACTACTCTGTTTGTCCCAGCTTGCTCAACTTCTTGTCTATCCGGGAAATAATATCGTCGTCGCTGGCCGGATAGTTATTCCGCAAACTTTGCAAATATTGACGGGCTTGGAAAGTCTCGCCCCGTTTTTCATAAATGTCGGCCATGAGCAAGAATGCCCGAGCCAACCAATAATTGTGGGGAGTACCTTTGTCGATAAAAGTATTCAGCGTCTTTTCGGCCGTATCGATCGCTTTGTTGTCGAATTGATATTGGGCCAATAAATAGGCACTTTGCGCCCCGTAAATCGAACGGGTATCTTTCGAAAGCTCCCGCCAGTCATCGGCCGCATTTTCTCCCTTTCCCGTATGGAAATAGGCATCGGCACGAGCAAACAAAATCTCTTGCCGCAAATCGGGAGAAAGTTTGCTTTCGCTCAACAACTTGTCGGCAACCGTTACCACCTCGCCATATTGCCGCTTATTCCGGGCAATACGAAGCATACCCAACCGGGCGGCCTGTTTGTTCTCGCCGACAGTCGCTTTCTTCTCCAACTCCTTGAATCCGGCAAAAGCCTCGTCATAACGAGCTTTCAAATAAAGTATCTCGCATTTGCGGGCCAATGCTTCTTCGGCAAACTCGCCGTCGGGACTGTTCGTCACCACATAGTCGAACGCTGGAAGAGCTTTGTCGTAGTCTTTCGCTGCAAACGATACTTTCCCGATATAGTAATTAGCCGGAATCAAAAACGCGCCCGACGGATAATTTCGTACATACTTCTCCAACGAAGCGATACCTTTCCCCGTCATATAAGTGCGCTCGGCTGCCATATACGACAAAGAATCCAATTCGCTCACAGGGGCCTGCTCCGACCGTCCCACGCTATTCAGATAGTTAGCGTAGGCATCGACTGCATCTTTCTCTACATATACCGATTTGAGGTCGGCGACCGCTATGCGAGCCTCCTCGCTGGTCGGATAACGCTCTATCACTTGCTGGTAAGCAGCCACCGATTTGTCTGTCTGCCCGTTATTGAAATAGACCATACCCAACTGCAAACCTCCCTTGCGGGCAATCGCGCTCTGGGGATAATCGGCGATTAACTGTTTGTAACATACGATAGCATCGTTATTCCTATTCAATATCGTATAAGCCTGTCCCTTTTCGAACCATGCGTTCGCCAGATACCCCGAACGGGGATAATCTACAATCAATTTGTCCAACAACTCTATTTTGCGTTCGTGATTCCTCTGCAATCCCGCCATGAAAGCTTTTTGAAAAAGGGCATAATCTCCGTTCGCGACATCGGTCTCTTGGGCCCGGGCATAATACTGCTCGGCATCGGCGAACCGACGGGCGTAATAATAGCAATCGCCTATCCGGGAATAGGCATCGGCAAGCATGCTTCGATTTCCTCCGGTCTGTACAGAGACATACCGGGAAAAACCGTCGAGGGCTTGCGAGAAGTTATGCTGTTTGAATTGACAGTAGGCCCAATCGTACCAAGCCAGCGAATACATTTCGCTCCGCTTGTCCTTGCTGGAAGAAAGATATGCCGAATAATTCCGGGCAGCGATGTCGTATTGTTCCCGACGATATTGGCACTCGGCGAGCCAAAACGCAGCCTTACCCCGTATATCGGTATCATAGTTTCCCACAGCGATCGCCCGGCTAAACAAACTTTCGGCATCGGCGATACGGGCATTGGTGAAAGCCTCCGTCCCCAACTGGAAAAGAATGCGCTGCTTGGCGGCGAGTATTTTCCCGTCGGGCTTCCGTATTTTATCGATAGACGCCAGTGCCGACCGATAATTACGGGTCGTCATGTAAACTTCTACCAAATAGTCGTTAATCTTGTCGGCATAGCGAGAACCGGGAAACTCGTTCAAGAAACGTTCGAACACACCCACCGAGTTATCGAAAGGCGAAGCCGTGCGATCATACAGGCAGAGCGCATAGTTGTAAAGCGCCGTTTCCCGAACCTGACGGTCGTAATTCCCTTGTGAAGCCATCTCGAACGCCATGCGGGCATTATTTTTATCTCCCGCTCGCAAATAGGCTTGCCCGATATAAAGATAAGCATTTTGAGAAAGAGCATCGTCCACGCCGGTCACACGCCCCAAATAATCGATCGCCTCGCTATCTTCTCCCCGGCGATAGGCCATGACACCCATGACATAAAGAGAAGAGCGTTCGGGTTTGCGACATCGTTGCAAATACCTTTCCAAATATTCCGTCGCCGCTTTATCGTCTCCTTCTTGATAAGCGCTTTCGCCGAGCAACCGAAGAAGCTCGGTGTATAAGTCGGCATCAGAAGACGGACGGGACAACAACGCTTTACCCTCGGACAATACCTGTGCGAAACGTTTTTGCCCGAAATAAATCTGCAACATGTGCAGCCGTGCGGCATATCCGAAACTCCTGTCGTCCGCCACTTTCGAAAATCCGCTTAAAGCGGCTCTATCGTCTCCCTCGTTCATCTGTATATACGAAAGGTAGAACGTGGCTCCTGTCCGAAATCTCTCTTTCCCGATTAGAAGCTGAAACAGCGGTTTCGCCGCATCGGGATTACCGGTCTTCAACAAAGAACATGCCGTGCGATATCCCCACCGGTCCTCCTCGTCGCCGGTCAACAGACTCACATTTACCGTCTGATAGGTTTTCAAGGCTTTTGCATAATCTTGGCTGTCGTAATAATAATCGGCCAATGCCAACCGAGCCTGCAAAGTATGTTTAGAATCCGGATAATTTCGCAAAAAATCCGTTAACCGCCGTACAGCCTGCGGCGAATAATTGCGGGCTTCCGAAAGAGCGATATACCAGTCGGCCGTTTCCCGCTGCTCAGGCGACAAATCGCCTTCACAAGCCTCTTTCATCACATCGGCACAACCCGCGTAGTTCTTCTCTTGAAAGAGAAAGATTCCCCTATCTATCAAAGCCCTGTCATCGTTATAAGCCGGGATTCCCGGCTTGGCGGCCAAAAGCTGTCCGGTGCATACGATTCCACAAAGTATAACTATCGCCCGTTTCATGAACATCTTTATTTTGTATTAAGTTCCGAACTATCCACCCATTTAAATAATTTATCCGACGGTCGTATCTTCTCATCGATACGCATCGAGAACCGCTCTCCTTTTACCGTCTTTTGTACCGGTTTCAAATCGACTCGTATCTCTTCCACCTTGCGGATAAGCGCACCGGTCGTCGGGCCGGTGACGAGTATCTCGTCTCCCACGCTCAACGAACCGCTCTCCATGAGAAATTCGGCCACACCGAGGTTGGAAAAATACTTCACACCCTTGCCTATATATATCTTTCGTTTCGTGGCTCCCGAGCCATAATTATGAGTCCATTCGCCCAAGCGCTGACCTAAATAATATCCGTTCCAGAACCCTCGATTAAAGACGGTAGCGAGTCGTTCGTCCCACAGTGCAATCTTCTCGTCGGTAAAGTCGTCGTTCAAATAAGACTCGATGGCCTCGTTGTAACACGAAACGACCGTACGCACATATTCCGGTCCCCTTGCGCGACCCTCGATTTTAAATACCCGCACCCCCGAATCGATCAGTTTGTTCAGGAAATGTATCGTTTTCAAGTCCTTCGGCGACATGATGTAAGCGTTGTCCACTTCCAACTCGTTACCGGTCTCCTTGTCTTTCACTTCGTATGAACGGCGGCAAATCTGCATACAAGCCCCCCGATTCGCCGAAGCATTCATTTCGTGAAGGCTCAAATAACATTTGCCGGACACAGCCATGCACAATGCCCCGTGACAGAACATCTCTATACGTACCGGTTCTCCGCCCGGCCCCACGATACGATCCCGCAAAATAGCTTCGTGAATACGGGTTACCTGTTCCATATTCAACTCCCGGGCCAGCACCACCACATCGGCAAAACGGGCATAGAATCGCAACGCCTCGGTATTGGAAATATTCAGCTGGGTCGACAAATGCACCTCTACCCCTATCTCGCGGGCATAGGTCATAGCCGCCACATCGCTGGCGATAATAGCCGAGAGCCCGGCCTCCTTCGCCGCATCGATAATACGATGTAACAGAGGTATATCTTCGTCGTAGATAACGGTATTGACCGTCAGATAACTCTTTATGTGATGCTCGTTACAAATACGCACGATCTCGTGTAAATCGTCTATCGTAAAATTATTCGACGAACGGGCTCGCATATTCAGCCCCTCGATACCGAAGTACACCGAATCGGCCCCTCCCTGTATAGCCGCCGTCAAAGAATCGTACGAACCCACCGGCGCCATAATTTCAAAATCGCTTCTCTTCATCATAAACAAACCGTTCTATTTCCCGGTGATTATTTTTCGTATTTCGTTCAGTTTATTCAATGCTTCTACCGGTGTAAGGTTATTGATATCGACCTGTAAAATTTCGTCCCGAACCTGTGAAAGCACAGGATCGTCCAGTTGGAAAAAACTCAACTGCATGCCGCCTCTCGACGAAGCGATTTCGGCGGTAGGCTTGGCGATACCGTTCTGGCGGTTCTCCGACTCCAACTGTTTCAAAATCTGGTTGGCCCGCTTGACGATGCTCTGGGGCATACCGGCCAGCTTCGCCACATGGATACCGAAACTGTGCTCACTCCCGCCGCGTACCAATTTCCGCAAGAATATCACCTTGTTGTCGACCTCTTTTACCGAAACGTTATAATTGACAATGCGTTTATAAGTACGTTCCATTTCGTTCAGCTCGTGATAATGGGTAGCGAACAATGTTTTGGCACGAGCTTTGGGGTGTTCGTGTATGTGCTCGACAATAGCCCACGCGATAGATATACCGTCGTAAGTACTCGTTCCCCGTCCCAACTCGTCGAACAGAACCAAACTCCGCTCCGACAGATTGTTGAGAATATCGGCTGCCTCGGTCATCTCGACCATAAAGGTAGATTCGCCGAGCGAGATATTGTCCGATGCCCCTACACGAGTGAAAATCTTGTCCACAATCCCTATCTTAGCGGCCTCGGCCGGAACGAAACTTCCTATCTGAGCCATCAGAACAATCAAAGCGGTCTGGCGCAACAACGCCGATTTACCGGCCATGTTGGGTCCCGTTATCATCATGATTTGCTGCTTGTCGTTGTCGAGCTCGACACTGTTGCTGATGTAGGGTTCGCCCGGTGGCAACTGTTTCTCGATAACCGGGTGACGTCCTTCCTTGATGTCGATAACCAGCGAATCGTTTACTTCGGGACGAATATACCGGTTTTCCACGGCCGACTTCACGAACGACAACAAGCAGTCGAGCCGCGCAATGAGATTGGAATCGAGTTGTATGGCAGGAATATACTCCGTCAATGCAAGAATCAAATCATTGAACAACTGCGTTTCCAATGAAAGAATCTTCTCTTCTGCCCCCAAAATCTTCTCCTCGTATTCTTTCAACTCTTGGGTGATATAACGCTCTGCGCTCACCAACGTCTGCTTTCTGATCCAATCGGAAGGAACCTTGTCCTTGTGAGTATTGCGCACTTCGATGTAATACCCGAATACGTTGTTATACCCGATTTTCAAGCTGGGAATACCCGTTTTCTCACTCTCGCGCTGCTGCACGTGCAACAAATAGTCTTTCCCCGAATAGGAAATTTCTCGCAACTCGTCGAGTTCGTCGTTCACCCCCTTGCGGATAATTCCTCCCCGATTCACCAAATTGGGCGCATCGGGATTAATTTCATGCTCGATTCGGTCCCTGATGATCGTACAGCAATTCAGTTGCTCCCCGATACGTTGCAATACAGGTTCATCGCTCTGCTCGCAAACAGCCTTGATAGGCTCTATCGCCGACAATGCCACCTTCAACTGAACCACCTCGCGAGGCGAAATACGCCCCACCGCTACTTTCGAAATGAGGCGTTCCATATCGCCTATCGTATCGAGTTGCGGATCGATAACCTCCCTAACTTCGGGGTGACGGAAAAAGAACTCCACTCCGTTCAACCGATCCTCGATAGGCTTCACATCTTTCAACGGAAAGACAACCCACCGTTTGAGCATACGTGCCCCCATCGGGGTGACAGTCCGGTCTATCACGTCGAGCAGGCTCTTTCCCCCTTCGTTCATCGGAGAAAGCAATTCGAGACTCCGCACCGTGAATTTATCCAATCGCACATACCGCTCCTCCTCGATACGAGACAGCGATGTAATGTGCGAAATCTGCGTATGCTGCGTAATATCCAAATAATGAAGCAGAGACCCCGCGGCGATAATGGCGTTGGGCATATTGTGAATTCCGAAACCTTTGAGATTTTTCGTCTCGAAGTGACGTAATAAGCGATCCGAAGCGGCATCCTCGGTATAAACCCAATCGTCCAACTCGAAAGTAAAAAAACGGGAACCGAAATGCTCCTCGAACAATTTCCGTTTCGTGCGTTCGAACAGCACCTCTTTCGGAGAGAAATTGCCCAACAACTTGTCCACATAGTCGAAATCTCCCTCGGCGGTCAAGAACTCACCCGTCGATATATCGAGAAAAGCCACACCCACTTTGTTACCTTTCCCGAAATGAACACCCGCCAAGAAATTATTCTCTCGGTGATCGAGAATATTGTCGTTAATCGACACACCCGGTGTTACCAATTCCGTAATGCCGCGCTTGACCAATTTTTTTGTCAGTTTCGGGTCTTCCAGCTGTTCGCAAATAGCCACCCGTTTTCCGGCACGCACCAATTTGGGAAGGTAAGTATCGAGAGCATGATGGGGAAAACCGGCCAACTCCACATACTGGGCGGCTCCATTTGCCCGGCGAGTCAATGTAATCCCCAATATTTCCGATGCCACCAAAGCATCGTCCGAAAACGTTTCATAAAAGTCTCCCACCCTGAAAAGCAATATCGCATCGGGATGCTTGGCTTTCATCTCGATATACTGTTTCATCAGCGGAGTTTCGACAATTTCCTTGGCCACGATATATTTCTTTTATATTCGTATGAATAATCCTGTTTAAGAGAAACAAAGATAACATTTTCGACCGGAATTGTGAAATTAAAAAAATGTAAGAAACCGTTTTTATTTTTTTTCTATTCCCCTCTTCATCGCTGCCACTCCCCGTTTCCTCCTCTCCCCTGCGTTTCGAAAAACAAAAAGTCAGCTCTTAAAACGACGAGTAAGATTTATGCTTCTCTATTGAAACAGCCCTCCCGCCAGACCTTGTAACATTCGAAACATTTCGCTCCTCCCCTTGCCGTGTCCCATAGCATTACGGGGTGTTTTACAACGCAAAATATAGGGGAGGTGGCACGTAGGGACGGAGGGGGTTAAAGAAATACCAGCAATAAGAGCAACAGAGGCAAGGCTCCTCTCCCCCGCTCATCGTAGATGAGATGGGACGAATACTCACAGGACAGAAGGACTGAAAAAACAGTAGAGCGATACCATCGAAAGATTCCTACACTCCTCCCCTGCGTTTTGTTGACAAACAAAATATAGGGGAGGTGGCCGTAGGACGGAGGGGTTAAAGAAATACCAGCAAGAGCAGAGGCAGGGCTCCTCCCCCTGCTCATCGTAAATAAGATGGGACGAATGCCCACAGGACAGAAGGATTGAAAAAACAGTAGAGCGATGCCATCGAAAGATTCCTATACTCCTCCCCTTGCCGTGTCCCGTAGCATTACGGGGTGTTTTGCAACACAAAATATAGCGTAGGACGGAGGAGTTAAAGAAATACCAGCAGTAAAAGCAACAGAGACAAGACTTCTCCCCCCCCTGCTCATCGTAGATGAGATGGAACGAGTTCACCACCGACAAACTATACTTTCAGGAAAATATTTTTCCGATACAGAAAATAAAGGAAGAACCAGCAACAAGCGACATATCCTGCACGAAGGACGACCGCACCGGCAGGCTCACCGGCACATTCTCCCACCCATTGGGATATACCTCCGAACAAAAACTTATTCATGTGAGAAAATCCTACCACCTGCTGCGCCAGATAAATCGTTATCGAATTTAGTCCTATCACTCGGAAAAAGAGAGTCCACGATTTCCACCCTTTCACATCGACGATATAATAGAACAAAGCGAACAACAAGAACGAAAGTCCTCCCACGAAACAGGTAAACGAACTGCTCCAAAGCATTTTGTTAATCGGGAATACGGTATTCCAAACCAGCCCTATGGCGACCAACACAACCCCGATTCCCGACAACAGCAAACTCTTTCTCTCTCCGCTTCCCAAGCGGGTGGAACGGACGATTTCCCCCGCATAAATTCCCAATAATGCCGTGACTATCGCCGGAAGCGTGCTCAGTAAACCCTCCGGGTCGAAATTACCGTATATCAATTTCCCCGGCAAACAATGCCGATCGATATATCCGACCAGATTCCCTTCGATAGAAAGAGGGGAAGCCCCCGCAGCATCGGGAGCCGGCACAAAAGCCAACAGCAACCAATAACCCACCAAGATAAAGACAATCAAACCATATTGTACCGACTTTTTCAAACTCATGTAAATGAAAGCCCCGAACATCCACGCCAGCCCGATACGCCCCAAAACGCTTGCCAAACGCACATCGGGGAAATTCAACTGTAAGAATCCGTTATACAAGAATCCCAGCAAAACGAGGGTGACACCCCGGCGGAGAACCCTCAGGTAAATGTGTTTGTCGCTCGATCCGCTCCCCCTTTGCTTGGCCAATGAAAACGGGAAAGATATACCTGCGATAAACAAGAACAGAGGGAATATCATATCGTGTTGGGTAAACCCGTCCCACGGGACGTGCCGCATGTGCCCCGCTATGACATCGCCCACCGCCGTCGGGTGCAAGGCATTCAAGGCGACTACCAACGGGGCGAAACCCATAATAAAAAGCATATCGAATCCCCGAAGGGTATCCAATGACAACAAACGTGTGTTTTTCTTTGTTTCCATATCCGAATTCTATTTTTCTGTATAGTATACAAGCGACTCGGCTCGTTTATCCAATGATGCGTTATACTCCCTAATCCGCACCCGCAGCGATCCCGACCGAATGTATGTCTCTGCCTATTTCGACAACAGCTTTTTTATCCGTTCCACATCGTCTTCCCGTTCCGGGGGAATAATTCCCCGTTGATAGAAATCTTCGAAATCCGAGAGAAAGTCCTCTTTTAGCTCTTCCTTGTATCGCAGGTATATCTCTTCCGCCTCGGCATATCGACCTTGAAAAAGAAGGGATGCCGCAAGATTTGTATAAATGGTATGATGAGTAGAATCATATTTTGCTCCCTCACGGGCATACCGTTCAGCTTCTTCAAAATTACCCTGAGCGAGAAATAAGAATGAAAGGTTATTGCATGCTCGTACTAAATACGGCTCGTACACTTGTGGATCCGCTACCGTGAGCCGTTGATAAACCTTCAAGGCAGAGAGATACATCTCCCCACTCTCCTCATAACGTTGGATATTGTAATACAAACAACCTAAGTTATACTGAGTATCTGCCAAATCCGGCTCGTAGACCTGTGGATTCGCCACTGCAAGTCGTCGTCGGATTTCCATGGCGGAAAGATACATCTTCTCGCTCTCCTCATAACGTCGGGTATCGCTGTACAAACAGCCTAAGTTATATTGTGTCCTTGCCAAGCCCGGCTCGTAAACCTGTGGATTAGCCACAGCAAGTCGTCGTCGAATCTCCATGGCAGAGAGATACATCTCCTCGCTTTCCTCATAACGCCGGGTATCGCTGTACAAAATACCTAAATCATTTTGAGTCTCCGCCAAATCCGGCTCGTAGACTTGTGGATTCGCCGCTGCGAGTCGTCTATAAATCTCCACGGCGGAGAGGTGCATCTTCTCGCTATCCTCATAACGTTGGATATCGCTGTACAAAAGACCTAAATTATTTTGAACCATTGCCAAATCCGGTTCGTAAACCTGTGGATTCGCTACGGATAACCGTTGATAAATCTCCACGGCGGAGAGGTACATCTCCTCGCTCTCCTTGTAGCGTTGGGTATCTCTGTACAAATTGCCTAAATTATTTTGAGCCCTCGCCAAATCCGGCTCGTAAACCTGTAGATTCGCTATCGTGAGCCGCTGATAAACCGTCAAAACAGAGAGGTACATCTCCTCGCTTTCCTTGTAGCGTTGGGTATCTCTGTACAAATTACCTAAGTTATTTTGAGTCATTGCCAAATCCGGCTCGTAAACCTGTGGATTCGCTACGGATAACCGTTGATAAATCTCCACGGCGGAGAGGTACATCTTCTCGCTATCCTCATAACGTCGGGTATCTCTGTACAAATTGCCTAAATTATTTTGTGTCCTCGCCAAATCCAGCTCGTAAACCTGTGGATTCGCTATCGTGAGCCGCTGATAAACCGTCAAAACAGAGAGGTACATCTCCTCGCTTTCCTTGTAGCGCTGGGTATTGTCATACAAACAGCCTAAATTATTTCGTGTCCTTGCCAAGTCCGGCTCGTAAACCTGTGGATTCGCTACGGATAACCGTTGATAAATCTCCACGGCGGAGAGATACATCTCTTCGCTCTCCCCATAACGTTGAGTATCTCTATACAAATTACCTAAGTTATTTCGAGTCCTCGCCAAATCCGGCTCGTAGGCCTGTGGATTAGCCACCGTAAGCTCTCGAAAAATCTCCATGGCGGAGAGATACATCTCTTCGCTCTCCCCATAACGTTGGGTATCGCTGTACAAAAGACCTAAATTATTTTGAGCCCTCGCCAAATCCGGCTCGTATACCTGTGGATTCACTACGGATAACCGTTGATAAATCTCCACGGCAGAGAGATACATCTCCTCGCTCTCCCCATAACGTTGAGTATCTCTGTACAAAAGACCTAAGTTATTTTGTGTCGTTGCCAAATACGGCTCGTACACCTGTGGATTCACTACGGATAACCGTTGATAAATCTCCACGGCAGAGAGATACATCTCTTCGCTCTCCCCATAACATTGAGTATCGCTGTACAAAAGACCTAAATTATTTTGTGTCGTTGCCAAGCCCGGCTCGTAGGCCTGTGGACTAATGACCTCAAGTCGTTGGTAGATGTCTAAATTTTCTCGATAACGAGCTTCCGCCAAATCGTATCGTTTGTTTGTCTGTAAAAAATGACCATACTCAAACAAACTTTTTGCCAACTCTTCCTCCGAAAGGTTGGCTCGGATTAGCTCGATACCCTGCTCATAGGCATGGCAAGCCAATTCGAAGCGACGAGGCTCTGCATAGTCTGTCATCAAAGCCTTTGCCCGCAAAACATACTCCTCGGCCAACGATCGTGTCTTTTGAAGTCCCGCCTCGATAAGCGACCGACCGGAATCGACCAGTAGTTTCCCTTGCTCTATCTCCTTGCGGGCCTGAGCGGCATCGGCGGCGATATCTTTTTCATTCAAAATTTCCACGACCCCTTTGCTGTTCCCTCGCTCGAACATCTCTATCGCCAACCGTTTGCGCTCGCTCACCGGCGTTCCGCTCCCGATCAGCTTGTTGATGGACAGAGCGAGATCGAACAGCTGGCTCTCCAATCGGTTGAGACTTTCCCGTTTCTTGTATAGTTCCGCTTGTTTCTCATCAATTATCGGTTGAAGCTCGGCGACACCGGTCGCTCTCAGTCGGGCGATCTCTGTATTCAATCGGGCAATGGACTCTTTCAACGAAAGGTATTCCGGATTCTCAGCGGCAAAAGAGAGATTGTCCAGTTCGGCTATCTTGTGGCCGTAAAGCGAAACGACTCCGTTCTCTATCTTAAAGTGGTTACCCTCGGTTACGGAAGCGTTGCCCGATACCGATGGAATGATCCGCTCCAACTGCATGACAAAATGCAACTTCATGGCATCGTCGGTGGCATAGTTGCACCAATAATGCCCTACCCGATCGAACAAATCTTCCTTGAATCGTTTCAATGCCTCGTCTTCCATTTCACCTTCTATCAAGGCTCGAATATAGACAAATGTCTTGGGGTGACTCTGATTCTTCACATATTCGTCTAAGGCTTGATTGAACTCCTCTATGGTGTATTCTCCCGCTTTGCGGTGAAACATACAGATACAAATATCGCTGGCACGTACTATGCGGTTGTAGTCGTCCTGAGTACGGGTTCCAGTGCAAAATGCCGAAAAATCTTCCCAACGTCTGCACCTTATGCGATATCCCCGAGGCTCGAAAATTTCGTCCAAAGAAGCCACCAACGAATGGAAACTGTTACGGTCGTTTTTCAACTCGTCGCTGGATGCCAAAAATACGGTTATGTTCTTCATATCGTTACATCTGAGTTTCACTATACTTTAATATAGGTCTGCAAGATAAACAATTTCTACCTATCTCCCCAATTCTCCCGGTCGAGATTTCGGTAATTCACCGCTTCGTTGATGTGTTGCACCTGTACCCCTTCGCTACCTTCCAAATCGGCGATGGTACGAGCCACTTTCAAAATACGGTCGTAGGCCCGTGCCGACAGGTGGAAACGGTTCATCGCATCTTTCAGCCGTTTCAATCCCGCCTCATCGGGGACAGCGAACCGGTTCAATAACCGGGTAGTCATTTGGGCATTGCAATAGATGCCGGGATAGTCGGCGAAGCGTGCGGCTTGAATTTCTCTTGCGGCAATGACTCGTTGACGAATCGACTCGCTCGACTCCGCCGGACGGGTGTCGGAGATTTTCTCGAACGGGACGGGAACGATCTCCACTTGTATGTCTATGCGATCGAGCAGAGGGCCCGAGATTTTTCCCAAATAACGTTGTATCGTCCCCGGACTGCATATACACTCTTTCTCCGGGTGGTTATAATATCCGCAAGGACAAGGATTCATCGAAGCGACCAACATCACCCCGGCGGGATATTCTATCGAGTATTTCGCACGTGCTATCGTTATCTTGCGGTCTTCGAGCGGTTGGCGCATTACTTCGAGTACTTGACGTGAAAACTCGGGCAACTCGTCGAGAAAAAGCACCCCGTTGTGTGCTAATGAAATTTCACCCGGCTGGGGAAAAGCCCCGCCGCCCACCAACGCTACCGACGATATGGTATGATGCGGCGACCGGAACGGCCGTTGCGACAACAGCGAACTACCCCGCTCCATACGTCCGGCGACCGAATGTATCTTGGTAGTTTCGAGTGCTTCCTGCAATGTGAGAGGCGGAAGTATAGAAGGCAACCGCTTCGCCATCATCGATTTTCCGGCGCCCGGAGGCCCTATGAGTATGATGTTATGTCCGCCGGCTGCCGCTACTTCGAAAGCCCTCTTGACACTCTCCTGACCTTTGACATCGCTGAAATCCAAATCGAAATGGGTATATTCCTTGAAAAATTCCGCACGAGTATCGATCACCGTCGGTTCCAGCTCGATCTCCCCGTTCAGGAAACGAATCACCTCGGTGATATTCTCTACGCCATACACATCGAGATGATTGACTACCGCGGCCTCGCGAACATTGGCTTTGGGAATAATCAACCCCTTAAAGCCCTCCTCCCTTGCCTTGATAGCTATGGGCAACGCCCCCTTGATAGGAAGAATGGAACCGTCGAGAGACAACTCCCCCATCAACATATACTCGCTCAATTTACCCGTTTCTATCTTCTCGTCGCTCGCCAAAATCCCCACAGCCAAAGGCAAATCATACGCCGCTCCTTCTTTGCGTATATCGGCAGGCGACATGTTCACGATTACCTGTTTCCTCGGAAATCTGTAACCGTTATGTTCCACGGCCGAGACAATCCGCTCGTGGCTCTCTTTCACGGCTGCATCGGGCAATCCCACCATAAAGAAACGGATACCCTGCGAACAGTTCACCTCGATAGTCACTACAAGAGCATCGATACCCTGCACGGCTGCGCCAAAAACTTTCACCAACATAGTAATAGATTTTGCAGTAATAGGTTATGGTGTTACTAAACGTTCGATATAAACTCTCGAAGAGTCGGGCGAAAGCCCTCTGGCGACAATCCGCCCCAAAGAATCGGCGACCAACAGATAAGGTATGCTTTGGATATGAAGCTCTTTCACCCCCGGATAAAGATAACCGCCTTTCGCCCACCGCCGGGCCCATACGGCCGAATCGGCCTCGATTCGCTCCTTCCATACGGCGCTGTCCCTATCCAGCGAAATTTCCACGACCCGCACCAACGAATCGTATCGTTCTGCTATCTCCCTTAAAAAGCCGCTGTACCTCTGTGTTCCGGGTGTCTCGGCAGCCCAAAAACAAAGCAGGGTCGCTTGGGCTTCTCGGGGATTCAGCAATTCGGTCGTATCGGCCACCGTAGTCAATGATAAATAAGGCAATACGGTGTCACTCTTCTGTATGGTTTCAAATTGTCGATACATTTCCAATGCTGTGGCCGGCGGAGCCGACAGTACACGGTCGTCCAACAAACCGATCAACGAATCGCAAAACGCATCGCTCACCCTTCCCAATACATAATCATCTAACAAAATAGCGCTCACGGGCGAATCTTTATGTTCGCCTACATACTTTGCCACAACGCCTTGCAGCTCCTTGCTCAACTGCTCGTATCGCCGGGTTCTCATTCCCGATGCCGAAATGTTCCTTTCTGCCGACCAAGACTGCAACAACTCTTTATTCTCTTGATTGAACTTAAACAAATCCTTATTTAGAGAACTTCCTTTCACTCTCAACCCGAAAGGATCCTGCCCGTCGCCCGACAATTCTATCCGGTCGCCGTTCTGCACATATATCTTGGTCAAGGACGTTTTATCGAAATAATAAAACTGTATGGGAATAAGTTCCGAAGCCGAGTTTTTGAATGTGATAAAACCATTCTGCGGACGGAGAGTATCTACGACAATGCCGTTTTCAAGACTATAAACGGCATAAATAGGGCGTCCTCCTAAATTATTGATAGTTCCCTCCACGACAAACTCGTTATCCTTGCCGCCGCAACCCGACAGCAAAAGGACACAAATACACAGTACCGCACCTATTTTATTCATGCAAAAAACATTTTCATTTCTTGCAAATGTACTGGATTTTACGGGAGGAGCAAAACAATATCCGGGCAAAACAAAGTATAAAACCCGACAACAATGGAAAAACCGGCGAAAAAGAACGACCTTTTTACCTATAAAATAAAGCCGATATAGCATATATTTGCACAATTATCTATATCGGAATGTATCGGATATAGATGCGGTTCGAAATAAAAAAATGAACAAGTTCATTTTTCATTTCTCCCACCATTTGTTATATTTGTATATGAAACGATTGTTTATCTTACTGCTGATAGTTCTGCTCTGCATTCCGGGTTTTACCCAAATCCGAAACGATGTTCCCCGATACAATCCCGACAGCGTGCGCAAAGAGCTGGACAAAAGACCTTATTTTTCACTATACAAAGACAACTACTTCATCGGGGGTACGACCATCGGGAGCAAACCGACCAATAAAAATTCCGATGTAAAATTCCAACTAAGCATCAGCCAGAGACTTACAAAAAGTAAACTTCCATTCGACACCTACCTCTTTATAACCTATACGCAAAAAGCATTTTGGAATGTCTTTCAAGAATCTCTCCCGATGTACGATCTCAACTTCAATCCCGGCATAGGGCTATCGCATCTGGTCATACATCGAAATAGACTTATCGGACAAGTCTCGCTCCTGATCGAACATGAATCGAACGGGAAAGACAGCATTTGGTCTCGCAGTTGGAATAAAATCTCGTTTATGGGTGCGCTCGCCGTAGATCGCAATGTAGAACTTCAATTCAAAACATGGATACCTATCATCGACAGCGGGAACAACCGGGATATCCTCAAATACTGCGGTATTTTTCAATTAGCAGGCAGTTACATAAGCGACAATCGTCGGTTCGGGGCTACCGTTATTCTCACCAAGCGGAGCGGCTGGAATTTCAATTTCAACACCGTTATCGAACTGAATGCCCGCTTATTCCCCAACGAAAACCAATATTTCTTTATACAATATTACAACGGTTACGGCGAAGGACTGCTCGACTATAACAAATTCCATTCTCGCCTGAGAGTAGGGTTCGTCATCAAACCCCAGAATTTCAGCAATTACTGATTCCTCCTTCACACATAGTTTTTTCAGTTCAGTAGAAAATCCGTAGGGTAGGCATGAATTTTAGCGATGAACCACTTGTCAACAAACACATTCCGGACTTTTCGGTGAAAAGTTGATTCTTGCTTAAATTTCTGTACAAAGCGTACTACTCCTCCCCTGCCGTGTCCCATAGTATTACGGGGTACTATGTTAGCCATATAGAGGAGACACCGAAGAAACAATAGTTTCTAAGGAGAAGGGTTGAAAAAGATCATTTGGTTGTAGAGTT